>DAOVKQ010000087.1 GCA_030631705.1 Candidatus Omnitrophota bacterium
CCATTTATACTGTCTTTAACGATTTCCGGCATCCCTCCCATATCAGTTACAATAATTGGTTTCTCCATAGCCATTGCTTCAAGCATAGCAAGCCCAAACGGTTCGCTGCTTGTAGAGGGATAAATGACCACATCGGATACAGCGTACATATGTCTCATCTGCTCTAGAGAATAATAGTCTATCAAGACATTATGTTCTAAGTTGAAATGCTTTACCAAATTTACCAAATAGGCGATATCCTTCTGCTGGGTTTCCCCCCAATCAATAATATTCTTTGATCCGGCAAATACAAATACCACATCCGGATATTTTTTCTTAACCACATTAATCGCCTTTATACTAACGTCACATCCTTTAGCAAGCCCTATGCGCGCAGGATGAAATACAATTAAGCGATCCTTAAGCTTGGGGTATTTTTCGAAGAAAGCAGGTGATGGAACTGCCGGAGTAAATACATCCTGTTTAATCCCGTGATGAATAACTGTTATTTTTTTCTCCTCAACACCGATACCAATCAGTTCTTTTTTAATATAATGACTGACTGCAATAATCTTGTCCCACTTTATCTTAAGCGTCAGGTCCATAAACAAAATATCATCCCATACATTATGAGCAGTCAGTATCAGCTTGCACTTATATTGGCAAGCCATTTTTTCAAGCAAACGGACATGTATTTCGCTAAAATAATGCATATTATGGGCATGGATAATATCCGGCTTTGTCTGGCTGAAAAAATTGCCGTACAATTTCTCCAATTCATCTCCTAAGCCTTTCAATCCTCTTTTATACAACCAGTTCAAATCAAATAACGGAGTTCTATATATATCGACTCCCTCATATTTATAATTGCCCGGGACTCCTTGCACGGATCCGGTTAACAAACTTACCTCATGTCCCAGCTTCACCATTTCAGGCATGATTACAGTAAGGTGCGTTTCTACTCCCCCGATAAGCGGAGGGAATCCCCAGTGAAGATGTGTAATTTTCAATTTTTCTCTCATCTTTTTTCCTCCCTGCTGTCACTCTTTCTGTCATTATCCGGCTTGTCCGGATAACCCAGTAATTCTGGATTCCCGCTTCCGCGGGAATGACACCTGTGGATTCCCGCTTTCGCGGGAATGACACTTAGACCTGCCGGCCGGCAGGTATGTTCTTAATAATAGAACCCAAATCTCTGTTTTTTCTCTCTCTTAAAAATATATAGTTTGTTTATCCTTAACAAGTGCGTCTTTCTAAAAACCACAAGCTCTATTTCTTTTCTCTTTGCTGAGAATATTTTTACTTGTACGACATTATTGCTTACTTCAAATTTAAATACACATTCCTGCCACCGGAAAGAAAAAATAATTTTGTTCCACGTTTTAGGTATCCTCGGATTTACTTGTAATTTATCCTTTTTTATACTCGTTCCGGCAAAGCCGTAAATAACAGCCTGCCATGTCCCTCCCAAACTTGCCGCGTGAATACCTTCGCGGGTATTTCCGTACAAATCGCTGATATCCGCCCGCAGGGTTACATTAAACAAATGATAGGCTCTAAAAATATCTCCAACCTCTGACGCTACTATCGAAGAGACTGACGGACTTAATGAGGATTTATGCACAGTCTTTGGCATATAGTAATCGTAATTTGCTCTTTTTGTTTTTTTGCTAAACACTTCGGAAAGCATATACATGAGCATAACCACATCCGGCTGCTTCACTAACTGTGTTTTATGCATATCTTTTGAGCTGGCTGTTGCCGGAAGAATCGGAATACCGTTCTCATCCGTTTCCCGGATAATAACATTCTTCAATTTAAAATATCCGTCAAACTGCTCAATAACGCCGCCTTTATCCACTCTCATTGGTTTTAACCGTACAGCAATCATTTTCCACTGTTTTGATTCACTGTTTTTTAGTCCTATCTTTTTTTTCACCGCCGTATATGCTTGGGGTGACGTCTTCTTTAGGCGCTGATACATTTTCGCCGCCATAATAAGATTCCATTTAGTAAGCATATTGGTAAAGGCATTATTATCAACATCCACATGAAATTCATCCGGGCCGATAATATTCTTTAATTCATACCAGTTTTTCTTTTTATTCAGTTCAATCCGGCTGGCCCAAAAACGAGCCGCCTCAAATATAATCTCATATCCATACTGATTCATAAACCGGCTATCACCGGTTCCTCGATAGTACTGATACACGGTATAGGCAATATCAGCGGTAATATGATGTTCGAAAGATCGCGTATGTATTTTAACGACTTTTCCGTTAATATCTTTTGCCCAAGTCGGCGTTTGCTCATCTCCGTCATCGGCGGATTCCCAGGGATACATTGCTCCTTTATACCCTTGTTCTTTTGCGATTTCCCGGGCTTTATCCAGCCGCTTATACCGATACAAAAGCATGTTTTTCGCTATCTGCGGACGCGTATATAGATAAAAAGGGAACATAAAAACTTCAGTATCCCAAAAAATATGCCCCTTATATCCTTCTCCGGAAAGCGTTCGTGCTCCAACGCTTGAAAACCCGCTATCATCATGCCCGCAAATAAGCATATGGTAGATATTAAACCGTAGATTTTGTTGAATATTTGTAGTCCCTTTTATCTGTACATCAGCTATTTTCCATAATTTCTCCCAAGCTTTCACATGCTTATTAAGCATTGCCTCCATTCCCATATGAAATGAACGGTTAAACTTTTTAAACGCAGCCTGTTTTAACTTGGCAAGATTATTCCTTTTCTTCCCCAAGTGACTGCTAATATAAACGACCTTGGTGAAAATAACTGTTTGTCCTTTTTTTACTTTCAGTTGAAAAATGTTATCTTTTGCGTATATCTTTTTAGCGCCCATCTGATAGTAAAAACCAGCCCAGTATATAATCCCGTATTTTTTTTGCAGTGTCTCGGCAATCAGATATCCGGCGTTATTAGACTGCCCCAATTCAGACACTCGAAAATGTCTTTTGTTGCCTTCGGCAATCGTCCCGGTGTTATAAATAGAAGTATCTATGCCGGTATTAACATCTAAAACGCAGCCGCTGTCCATCGGTGTTACCACAATCTGCATAACCCCGACATTTTTGTTATCCATGGAAACAAACCGTAACGACTGATAATCAAACCGGTGCCCTTTTCTGTTTCTATACTCTGTTTGCCGTAGTAAAACAGCCTTCCTCAGATTTAAAATTCTCTTATGGCTAACCACATCCATTGCATTTACATCGAGCTTTTCCCCGCTAACCATTAATTTGAAATTAAACGGATTGGGGAAATTCACCAATTCCGCTACCTGCGCCATAAGTTTATCATATACCCCGGCAATATACGTTCCCGCCTTGGTTTGGTAAGGAATTTCTTCTAAAATCCCTCTTACCCCCAGATATCCGTTCCCCAGGGCAAACTGCGATTCACGCGTATTCTGCAATTCCTTAACCCATTGTGCTTCTTTTATAAGCCATGAATCATCATCAATATATCGTGAATAAAGATCTTTGCTCATTAAGCTAACCTCTTTAATTTTAAATAACTACTGTCTGTCAGCCTGCGTTACTTATTTAACTCTCCATTTCCGTTTATTATACACTACTTCTGATGATTTTAAAGGTTCAAATGAGCCGTTTAGATAGAGCCAAAGTAGGCTATAATACCGTTTGTTTTTTCTACAATCCTCTTAAAAACTCCGGTTTTAACCTTATGTCACCATTAATCGCCGATGTAAGAATATTTAATAATTTTGTTTTATCTTTTGGAAGCGCCCCTTCAAGAGGAAGATAATTTGAAGCATGGTTGGAGCGAAATATAGTTTTCTTTAGTTTAAGCCCTTTAATAATTTCGTACGACTCTTTCAATAACTGCAGAGAATTTAATTCTTCAAAAGCGCCCCTTTCTACTTCTTCTGCCAATGGTGTGCCGGGGATAACCATAAGAGAAAGAAATGAAAGGTATCTTGGCTGCATCATATTTAAAGCTTTTATAGTATCCCGAACATGTTCGGAGGAATGCTTGTTTCCTCCTAAACCTAGTAAAACTATAACCGAAGACTTTATTTGCGCTCTAGCAGCTTTATTTACCGCCTCTATCATCTCCTCAACACCTGAGGGTTTACGGCAGCGATTCAATACATTCTGGCTGCCGCTTTCCAGCCCTATATATATAAGCCTCAGCTTATATTCGTATATCTCTCTTAATTCATTATCGCTTCTTCGCGTAATATTATATCCATTAGCGTAGCTTGAAACGCGAGAAAGCTTTGGAAAGGTTTGTTCCAACAGCTTTAAAATAGGAACAAGCTTGTTATTATTCACGACAAGCGCGTCGCCGTCCATAAGAAAAACACGCCTCACATCCTTGTACCGGCAGGCATGGCGCTTTATATCCGCCGCGATTTCTTTATAGTCCTTTATGCTAAAGATTTTATTCTTGTACGCGCCGCAAAAACTACAGTGGTTCGCGGAACA
>DAOVKQ010000031.1 GCA_030631705.1 Candidatus Omnitrophota bacterium
AGGAATAAAACCGCTATCAATGAATACAAGCTGGGACGAAAATACTTTAGGCAAAGAAATTCTTGTTGCCTTAACTATAGACTCACCGATTACTTCCTCAATTTTACAACCCCGGTAAATATTAATCTTTTTCTGTTTTAAGAATTCCTCTATTCGCTCCTGGTATTCTCCTAAATAACTTAAGTCATCAACAATCAGTTTCACTTCCTTTTTTAGCAAAGCTAAGGATAGGCACAAGCGAATCCCCAAAATGGTCGAGGCAAAAATAATTATATCGGAAGAAATCTTGAGCAAATCACGCACTCCATAGGGGTCAATATCGGAAAGATAAAAGAAACCCTGACGGAAATCTCCTTTTATAGAAAGGTCACGCGATTCAGCACCGCTCGCTACCACCAGGACATCATACTCTAAAGCCTCCTTATCTTTTAAATATATACGCTTGCGGTTAAAATTTATCCGTTCAACCTTTGATTTAACAAAATCAAGGGAAAACTCACCGGCAAAATCATTCAATTTTACAATTTCACATTCATTTTTTGATACCCACCAGTCAAAAAGGTTATATCGCTGAAAATAATAATCTCTTTTATCAATAAGGGTAATGCTTGACTCTTTGTCTCTATCCCGCAGATATTTAATAAAATTAATCCCGGCTTCCCCTGCCCCAATAACACATATTCTCTTTATCATATTTTTCCCTCTTGAATCCCGACAGCCCGCAATAGATTATCAAAAAGACAGGCAACTGTTAAGGTTCCTACCCCTCCCGGAACAGGAGTAATAAAAGAAGCCCGTGCATAAGCTTGTTCAAATTCTACGTCGCCAATCAATTTATTATCGACTTTGCTTATACCGACATCAATCACCATTGCCTTAGGTTTTATCCACTCCCCTTTGATTAAATGCGGCTTGCCTACGGCAGTTATCAAAATATCGGCACCTTGAACGTAAAAACAGAGTTTACCTGCTTCATAAGTTCCGATATGCGCAATCGAAACAGTAGCAAGCTTATCTGCTAATATTATGCTTAAAGGTTTCCCTAAAATAGCAGAAAAACCGACGATTAACGCGTTCTTACCGCGCAAATCGTAATCAGCCGCCTTGATAAGCCGAATTACGCTTAATACAGTAGGAGGTAAAAACAACGGCTTCTTTAAAAATATCCTTCCCAAATTATGAGGATTAAGCCCTTCTATGTCTTTTTGAACGTCTATATTCTCAAAAAGAGCTACTTCATCCCAATCTGAAGGCAAAGGTTTATGTATAATTATTCCGTTTACATTCCGGTCCTGATTTAATCTCTCAATCTCCTGTAAAGCGCTATTAAACGATGTATCGGGAGAAAATTCTTTAAGCCGGTATTCAATACCTAAACTATCCGCCCACTTTTTCTGAGCCTGCACATAAACTTCTGTTGCTTCATCCGCGGCAATCTTTAGAGAAACAAGAGTTATATTATCAAACTGCTTCCTTACATCAAGAAGCCTGTTTTTAATCTGAGTTACAATATTTTTCGACTCTAATAAATGAGCCATTTCGCAAACTCTCCTAAATATGCCTTAAAATAAGTTACTTTCTTGTCGTTATTTATTCCGAACATGCTGCTGTTGGCTTCTAAGTTTTTCAACGACGAGAATAATGCCGTCCTTATAAACGCAAGCCCGATATAAAAATCACTAATTATGCTTTTCCTGATGGAAACCCTAATCTCTTTAGCAACTGCTAATACTTTAATACAACCGCACCCTAAATCAAAAGTTATTTTATCAAGATCGCGATAAGCTTTTTTCTTTTTACTACCCTTAGCCTCAAGAGCCCGTTTAAACATCTCGCCGTCACGGTCAATATGAGAAAAAGCCTCTGTTTTTATTTTTTTTAGTTTTCTGCAGGCTCTATTAAGATCCTTGTTTTCCTCTGAAGCGCTGAAACTTATTGCCATTTCAATCAACGATATACCCAGACACACGGCAAGGCCGGCAGCGCTTCCTCCTCCGGGGAGAGAAGATTTAGCGCCTAAATCGTTAAGGTATTTCGTAAATGACTTATTGTACTTCATTATACTATCGCCTATTTCCTCTTCCCTTTATCCCTGCTTGACAAGGTGAAAAACTCTTTCTGTGTAAAGGAGAAATATCATGTTTCTTTATCAATTGTAAATGCCTGGCAGTCGGATATCCCTTATGTTTAAAAAAATCCCATTGCGGAAAACAAAAATCAGCTACCCCCATAAGGTAATCTCTGAACAGCTTTGCCACGATTGAAGCATAAGCTACCTCCCGCACACTTTTGTCCGCGCCAACAAGGCAACGATGTTTTATTCGCAGATTTGTCTTAAAAAGAGTACCGTCAATAATAAACATGGCATTCTTTAAGCGCGGGGCCTTGTTAATTAATGATTCAATAGCGCGGTTAAAAGCAATAAAAGTAGCCTCCAGTATATTATGTCTATCTATCTCTTCCTCGGTAGCCAACCCTAAAGAAAAAACGGTCTTCGACTTAAAGCAGTCAAAAAAAAGCTCCCGCTGACGGCTGGATAAACCCTTAGAATCCTTAACCGGCAAAGGTACTTTTTCATTAACGCATAAAGCGCAGGCTACTACAGCTCCTGCCAGAGGACCCCTACCTACCTCATCAACGCCAACTATCATTTTTTAAAAAATTAAAAATCTACTTTTAAGGCCAAGACACCAGCTAACCCTTCGGCTTCGCTCAGGATTGGTACTGAGCGCAGTCGAAGTACCAAAATCCTCGCAGGGAATTTTGGCGATCCCGAAAAAAATTAGTTTTTGCATCTTAGGTAAGAAAAGCTTTTTTACCTATTCTTTCTCTTAAATAATAGATACGTTTACGCCTTGCTTTTCTTTTCGAAGGCTTAACTACTTCTATTTTATCAATATTAGGAGAATGATAAGGAAAAGTTACTTCGTATGATTCACCGAAAGACATTCTCCTAAGGGTAAATGACTTTCTATGCATGGCGCCCTGGTACTTAATCACAATACCTTCCAGAGGATGTATTCTTTCCTTGTCTTTATCCTTTATCTTGTAATATACCTTTACGATATCTCCCTGCTTAAAGTCAGGATATTCCTTTTTCAATTGCTGCAACATCTCTTTTTCTATTTGAACCAGCTTATTCATGACAACCTCCTCATATAATTGTGCTTATCAACAGTGTTAAATTACAATATACAATAGACAAATTACAACCGATATATGTACTGTCCACAGGTGACATTTATGAGTTTATAGATTAAAAATTCCAATGTTCAAAAGAAATATTTTGTTTAGAATTTGAAACATTTCATAACCCTATTCTTTCAACAAATCAGGCCTTCTTGCTTTTGTTAATTCAAGGGCTTTTTTACTGCGCCACTGTTCAATCTTCCGGTGGTCTCCGGACAACAAAACTTCGGGAACCTTTAATTCCCGGAAATTTCTTGGTTTAGTATAGTGCGGATAGTCTAAAAAGTTAGACTCAAAACTTTCTTGCTTTATGGAATCACTGCAAGAAACAACACCGGGAATAATCCTCACTATAGCATCGACAAAAACCATTGCTGCCGGTTCGCCGCCGCTCAGAACATAGTCACCGATAGATACTTCTTCATCAACCAGGTATTTTCTAATACGATAGTCAATACCCTCATACCTGCCGCACAAAAGTACCAGCCGCTCGAACCTTAACGACTTCTTGATTCTCTTTTGAGTTAAAATTTTACCCTGTGGCGTAAAAAAAACAATACTTTTCTTTCTATCCCGTCTTTTGGCGGGATATAGCTGATATCCCAAAATCGACTCCACCGCGGAGAATACCGCTTCCGGCCTGATAACCATACCCGGCCCTCCGCCGAAACTGGGCGCGTCCACCTTTTTGTGAGTAAGCCCGGAATAATCCCTTAAATCATGAACATTTATTTTAACCAGGCCTTTATCCTGGGCACGCCTGATAATCGACTCTCCAAGGACCGGTTTAAACATCTTAGGAAAAATTGTAACTATATCTATTATCATTTTTAACTAGGGACAGCGACTAGTTTTCCTCTTTCCAGGCCTTCCTTCAGAAAAAATTGGAGTCAGGCACGGAAAGCTGAAAATCATTCAATATAGAATCATTATGCCCTGAACTGAAATTCATTATATCAAATTCTCCTTAATTTTGAAATATTAATGAAAAAAGGTATATTGCCTCTCCCGCAGTGGTATTCTTAAACAAACTCCTTTTCTATCCCTCTTAAAGGGCAGATACGGCAATTTGGTTTAGGCTTGCAAATCTCCTTTCCCAGACAAACCAAAAGCGCATGATACTCATTAAATAATTTAATCTCATTTTCTAAATTATCCATAAAATAATTCTGAATCTCGCTGTAAGAAGCCTGATAACTTATTAAATTATGCCGGCTTAATATTCGTCGTGTATAGGCATCAACAACAAAGATAGGTGAATTGCCCGCATACAAAAGAATAGAATCAGCGGTTTCCGGACCAATGCCATTAACATTCAGGAGTTTGCTGCGTAAGACTAAGAAATCCTCAAGAAACATTTTTTTTAGACTCCCCTGGTAATTATCAAATAAAAATCGAATAAAGTTCTTAACCTTCTTTGTCTTTTGATTGTAGTAACCTGTAGGCCTGATAAGCGTTGCCAGGGTTTTTGGCAAAACTCTTTTTAGAGCCTTGGGCGTTAGGAGACTTTTCTTTCTAAGATTATTGATTGCCTTTTCTACATTTACCCAAGCAGTGTTCTGAGTCAATATTGCTCCGATAATCACCTCAAAAGGAGTCTTTCCCGGCCACCAGTGCTGAGGGCCAAAAGACTTATATAGCCGCTGATAAATCTCCTCTAAGATCCCTTTTGTAGTTTTCATAATCCCCCTATAAAACAAAGGGAACAGCTATCCCCTTTTTCCTTTTTCTGTTTTCTAAAAACGGCCGCTGTCCTTGATTAGCCTAGTTAGCGTAATAGAAAACTAGTCGCTGTCCCTAGTTATAAGAAACAATTGTTTTACTTTCTTATAATTGAAAATTTTTGCGCAGGATAATCAATTGTGAGAATGAAATTCGAAAGAAAGCTCTTAACGCCAATTAAAACAACATTAAGGTTGGGTAAAAAATCCACCAATACATTATTTATTTTCACATCTCCTATCTCAATACAAACGGTATGTGCATAAGCTGTCGTTAGTCCATTTCCAGTATTAATTTGCTTTGATTATCCTGCCTGTAGATTATGCCCTAAAATAGGAGCGTACGAGGCTGGTAATGCGCATTCGTCAGCCCCTGTATCAATAATTCCCCAAGTTCTAAACTCCTTGTTTGTGTGTGGATTTTTAATCGTAAGCTGAAGGCGAGGTCTGGGGATATCGTTAGCATCAATTTGAGTAAAAGGAATGTCAACTAAATCCATTAGTAGATCTGAACCATATTTTCAAGTGGAACAAAAAATATGACAGGGTTTTGACATCCCTTCCTTATTACCTTTGAATAAACCTCTTCGGGAGACTCTCCACTGGCAATAACTTTTTTAGAACTAAAATCCTTAGTAGCAACATATTTTCCTGTGTATTTCTTACTTTTAATTAGTACTTGAGGCATACTTTCCCCTCCGTCATATAATTATAACACAAATACTTACATTTTTTAAGACCGTTTATATACGTAATGAAACCGTTTTTCTGCTGAGCTTGACCCTCTTCTGACAAGATATTTACCATACTATGCAAAACGCATGCATTATATCATAAATATATATTGTCAAAAGTTTTCTTTAGGATTCCTTTAGGATATCTTCCCCGTTTCTTCATCGGACACCTCCTTCGGGTATTGTACCCGTTTTACTGTGTCCGTCAAACCCGGGATAGCTCAGAATGGGACAGTCCCCAAAAAGGGACACCGAAGCCTTCCGCCCTTTCCGACCCCCTCATTCCGCGTCCGGCACGCTTTTCTCTTTGAAATGAACGAGATTATCCTCCGGGGGAAGCCGAAACCCAAAATGTAGCAATACGGGGTCAGGCACTGAAACGTGAAATAACCCTACCCATCTCTTTTCTGAACTTATCATCTTCTTCCATCAATGCTTCAACGCTCTTAGCTGCCTTACTAATCGCTGTAGGACTTATATTAAACATCTTCCCTATCCCTATATTAGTTATATTAGTAAAACGTTTAAGAAGATATACAGCTATCTTCTTTTCTTTTAGGCGGCGATTTTTTGCATTCAATAGTTGGCTCTTAGTTTTCCCAGTCATTTTTACTACTATATCTAACACATCTTCCGCGCTAATATTTATTTCTAATTCTTTCTTATAAGCAAATTCTCCGCTATCCACCTGTTCTTTTAATTCCTCTAACTTATCTTTAATAAATCCTTCCCCTCCTAATATAAATCCCGCATATACTTTATTAAACAGATTATCTTCCCTGCCTATTCCTTCTAACACAAATTGCCGGTATCGTTGTGACCCCATGTTAAGATACAGACTTATTTGCTCTTTGTCTATATAGCCGTCACCTTTCTTATCTATATACCCCCTATAACTAGACCATTTATAGTTTTCAGGACTTTTAACTATTTTCGCCCGTACAGGATTTAGATGTATATACCTTGTCAATTTCAAAAAATAAGAATCCTTATCTACCAAAATAGACTTATACCGCCCTTGAAATAGATGGCCGCACTTCCTGCGTTTTATATTGTAATACGTTGTATATGAGCTATTAATATAATGCATTATAGAGGAAAGATTCGGTTTAGGGGTCTCAATTTGAAGATGGTAATGGTTGGGCATTAAAGTGTAAGCGTAAAGATAAAATCTAAATTTATCTTTCGCTTTCTGAACATATTCCAAGAACTTCTTGTAATCGTATTCAGTTATAAATATCTTTTTCCTATTGTCTCCCCGGCTGGTAATATGGTATAAACAGTTTTCTCCTTGTAACCTATAGGGACGTGCCATAGGCACATTATATCTTTTCAGTTATTCCTGTCAATCTATTTCACGTTTCAGTGCCTGACCCCTGTTATTTTCTGCCGATTTCTTTTAATACTGCTTTTCTGATTCGTATATTAAGAGGGGTAATTTCGACCAGCTCATCGTCGTTGGTAAACACAAGCGCGAATTCAAGGGTGATTTTGCGCGG
>DAOVKQ010000129.1 GCA_030631705.1 Candidatus Omnitrophota bacterium
GTTGTACCTAAGATTCAGGATACTAAAGCGGCCGTTTTTTCTAAATAAAAAGGTAGCTGGGAAAAGTTATAATTTTTAGCAAAATAATGGGATAATATGAAATGCTACAAATTACAAACAAATCGCGATATACAATGAACTTGCCTCGCCTTGTTCGGCAAGGCGGGCAATAGCCAGAATTTTGTCTTTAGCTGTTTGTATATTGTATATTTGTAATTTGTGTATTGGTTGTAATTTGTTTATTGTGTATTGTAATTTAACACTGTTGATAAAAATATTATACGAGGAGGGGAGAGAATGAAGAAAGAATATTTAATTACCGGAGATGTTTTTATTGCTGCTTCTTTTGTGACTTTTATTTTAGGCGGTATGTTTAAGCTTATAGGCATAAACGTAATTCTTTGGAGTATTACGCCGATGAGTTTACTGAAATTTTCTTATTGGGCTCTTTTGTTCAGCATTGCCCTAAGCCTTATCGATATTGCTAAAAAGTCGGCGAAATAATTGGGCCATTCTTATTAAAGGTGATGAATATTCTGTAACTTGATGAGAACAATATAATTACAACAAATGATCGAATGGTCCTAATTAGGTTCTTTCAATCGGCCTAAATAAGAAAGAACCAAATAATTTACTATGGGCATAGAGAATAGAAAATATCAGCGCGCGTACTTGCGTTTTTCAGTGGAATACCGGGGCCAGAATATCTGGCAGAAGGTTGATACTGAGAATGTATCCGAAGGAGGCCTTTTTGTGGTTACCGATAAAATTGAACCTCCGGGGAGTTTGGTTGAGATTATGTTCACTTTTGGCGGGAAAGATAAAAGGCTTGTTTGTGTTCAGGGAAAGGTGGCCTGGATTAGGGATAAACCCGTTATTAATCCTAAAGGCGAGAATCTTCCTCGTGGAATGGGCATACAATTTACCAAGTTTCTTAGT
Organism: Candidatus Omnitrophota bacterium; assembly: GCA_030631705.1. Classification (GTDB taxonomy): domain Bacteria; phylum Omnitrophota; class Gorgyraeia; order Duberdicusellales; family 4484-171; genus DAOVKQ01. The sequence goes on from DAOVKQ010000129.1 coordinate 940, forward strand.
TTAGAGTCACGTAAATTTATGGCTGAACAAATAAAGGAGTTGAATAATGAAAAGGAAGCATAAGGTTCTTATTATAGATGATGAACCGAATATTTTAAATTCTTTAAGAAGAGCTCTTACATCCGGCGAGGTAGACATTTATACCGCGCCTGATACCGAAAAGGCGACAGAAATACTTAAACAAGAGGATAATATAGAGGTAATTATTTGCGATAACCGTCTTCCCGGGGTTCCGGGGATAGATTTTTTGACCAAAATAAAACCGATGTATCCGGATACAATACGTATTCTTATTACCGGGTATCCCGATCTTTCTACCGCTATGGATGCGATAAATAAGGCCCATATATGGCGCTATTTGCTAAAACCGGTAGAAATCGGGGAATTAAAAATGATGGTTGGACAGGCATTTAATTATTATAAAATTGTGAAAGAAAATCGTCTTCTTCTGCAAATTGCCCGCCAGCAAGCCGAATGGTTAAAGATTTTGCAGGAGAGGTATCCTGATATTATAGCGAAGGAAGTAGATACGAGCAGTATGTATATTATTGAAGAAAAACAGATATCCAGTCTTGTTGAGAAATTCATGGAAAGATATTACAAAAGGGATTCTAAAGATGATGGAAAATAGTAATCTGCAAGAGAGATTAGTCAGGGAACATTGGATTAAGCCCGACGAATTTCTAAGGGCTAAAGATGAACAGAAAGAGACGGGAAAATCTATTTTCTCCTGCCTGATAAAATTAGGGTATCTAAACCAGCCGGATGTTTTTAGAATTTTCTCCGAAAGCGCCGGCATTACTTTTGTAAATATTGCCGATTATTCGATAAAACAAGAAATTCTTAATCTTATTTCGGAGGAATTCTATAGGGAAAACCTTATATTTCCTTTGTTTAGGATTGATCAAACTTTGTTTGTTGCTATGGCAAATCCTTTAGATGCCGATTTACTGAATAAGTTAACTAATCATACAGGATTGGACGTTAACCCTCTCTTGTCTTCTCCTTGTATGATAATAGAGGCTTTGGATAAGCATTTCGGCCCTCAAGATAAGTTTTTTGAGATGGAAGATTTGATTTTTAAACCCCGCGGGCTGTCTAATTTTCCTCTTCATCGGGAGTCAGAAAGAATATCCTTAATTATACCTATAGAATTCAAGGTTGATGATGAAAGGGTTGCCTTAGCCGTAGGCAGTTATATTCCCGCCGTTACTTTTGATATTTCAGAAAGCGGCCTGGCAATAGGGATAAAGACATGTATATTCCTGCCTTCATCGGTCAGGCTCATTTTACGTTTTAGCTCTTTCTCAAGTGAGGGTTCTATTGAGGCAAAAGGTGAGGTGGTTTATTCCCGGATGAGGAAAAAGGGTGAGTTTTTTATAGGGGTAAAACTCCTCCAACCGGACCCGGCGCTTATATCCCGCCTTTTGGAGAATTAAATACCCAATACCCAATACCCAATACTACATACTCACGACTATATACCAGTCGGCCTTGACAACAGAGGCGTTATTATGGTATCTCTTAATTGAACGGTTCTTTGAGTAAAGGAAATGTTTTATATACTGCTCGATAACGGCAAACTCCGGGTAACCGGGGGACGCAAAGCTGATGGGTCCAGCACTAATTTTAAAAGAAAATTAGTGCGGGATAGCCAGGCTACCGAAAGTAGTGGGTTACAGACCGGACTGCTTAATTAACAAAGAGTGGTTCGGGTTTTTTGTTTAAGCAGAGTTGCTTCATACATAAAACCCGTCAACTCTTACGGCAATATGAGTGGTTCGGGTTTTTTATTGACTTTTTGCCGGAAAATGAAATAATAAAAGGAGGTGAGAAAATTGAAATCGAGAAAAAAGGGGGTGAGAAAGATGCGTAAACATGGTTTTACTTTGATTGAGTTGATTATGGTTATAGTTATCATTGGTATTTTAGCCGCGGTCGCTATCCCTCGTTTTATGGATTTGAGGGATGACGCAAAGCGTGCCTCTTGTCAGGGCAGTGTATCGGCTTTACGTACGGCACTATCAAATTACTACGCAAGCGCGACAATAAATGACGCTAGTACAATCTGGCCGGCAACCCTTTCTAGTGCCAATATAGGCGGTTATTTGCAAGAATATCCCGATGCTCCTTCAAGCGCTGCTGCGTGGACTACTGCTGGCGTATACGATAATACCAATGGTAGCATTGATATGGATGCGGCCTGCGGTACTCCATAAGATTTTGCATATTTAGTTTGAACCAAAGAGGGGAAAGCGAATACTTTCCCCTCTTTTTATTATGCTGCAATGTTAATCGGCGTTGTTGCGAAATGTCCTACAGGTGTCATTCCCGCGAAATGCCTACAGGTGTCATTCCCGCGAAAGCGGGAATCCAGAATTCTTTTA
>DAOVKQ010000088.1 GCA_030631705.1 Candidatus Omnitrophota bacterium
ATTCTTGATTTAAGAAATAATCCCGGGGGGTTGCTTGATTCTGCCATAGATGTTGCCGCTAAGTTTTTAGAGGTGAACACGTTGGTGGTTTATACTAAGTCCAGGCACGGAAGAGAGATTCAGTATAAAGCTCGCGCGCTGGCACGTAAATATTTAGATATACCTATAGTCGTAATGATAAATAAAGGAAGCGCTTCGGGAAGTGAAATAGTGGCTGCTGCCTTAAGGGAGAACGGCCGGGCTATACTTTTAGGCGAAACCAGTTTTGGCAAGGCTTCGGTCCAAACAGTTATTCCTCTTTCCGACGGTTCAGCATTAAGGCTTACAACCGCTAAATACTATACTCCTAACGGCACCAGCATCCACGAGAAAGGCATAAAGCCGGATGTTGTTGTTGAGAGAGTTGAGGTAACAGAAGAAGAAAAAGAGGATGTCTTTGAAAAAATCAAAAAAGAAAGGCAAGAGTTTAACTACAAAAAAGATTACCAGATATTGCGCGCTTTGGATTTAATCAAAGGAATCCTGATTTTGTCTTCAAAACAGGGATGATCCAGAACTATTTGTGCCAATCTGTATATAGCATAAAGTTTCCATGTATATATTAGGTATAGAAACTTCTTGTGATGAGACTTCTTGCGCTGTCCTGAAAAACAGGAAGATGCTTGCTAATATTACCGTATCTTCATTGTCTTTTCATAAAAAATACGGAGGAATTATCCCTGAGATAGCTACAAGAAATCATCTGAGAGTTATCGATAAGGTTTTAAAGCTTGCCGTTGAGAGATCAGGAGTCGATTTAAAGAAAATACAGATAATCGGAGTGACTCACCGGCCGGGGCTTATCGGCGCTCTGGTAGTGGGACTGAATTTTGCCAAAGCTTTATCTTTAGCTTTGGATAAGCCTTTTCTTGCCGTTAATCATCTTCATTCGCATTTATTCGCTTCTTTTTTGGATAATAATTTAAAAATACCTTTTCCTTTTTTAGGGCTTGTTGTTTCCGGCGGACATACCGAATTATTCTCTGTGAAAGATTTTGATAATATGAAAGTTATCGGCAGGACGAGAGATGATGCCGCAGGGGAAGTCTTTGATAAAGTTGCGAGAGCTTTCGGTCTGGGATATCCTGGAGGCGTTTATATTGACAGAATTTTTAAACACAGATTAAAAGATTCTTTTAAGTTTAAATGCGGAAAGATTGGGTTAGATTTTAGTTTCAGCGGTATAAAAACAGCGCTTATTTATAAAAAAATGGAATTGCAAAAACAAGGCAGGTTTTGTAAGGATATAAAATTAAAGCTTCTTTGCTCATTCCAGGAGAGTGTGGTTAACGCGATTGTTGAAAATACGCTTTTAGCGGCAGAGAAATTTAAAATAAAAAATATTGTTTGCGGAGGAGGAGTAATTGCCAACACGCGTCTTCGGGAATTGCTGTCTGTCGCGGCGGCAGGGAGGAATTTAAAACTGTATCTTCCCTCAAAAGAGCTTTCTTCGGATAATGCGGCAGTAGTTGCAGGATTGACATTTTATCTATATAATATAAAGAGGAAAGAAAGCCGGTTTGGCCTCATGGCGGCTTCAAATTAAATCAATATGATAAGCTTTATGGATACTTTTCTTAGATTAGTCTTAGCCCTTTTTTTAGGGAGTATTATTGGTTTAGAGCGGGAAAAAAAAGGCAGCAGCGCTGGTCTCCGGACACATATCCTTGTTTGCGAGGGGTCTACCCTGATAATGCTTGTGTCTTTATATATTTATGATTTGTACAATAATCAGTCTACGGCTGATCCGGGAAGGATAGCAGCGGGCGTGGTTACAGGAGTGGGGTTTTTGTGCGCTGGCGCGATTATAAGAAGTAAAGAACAGGTAAAAGGGTTAACTACTGCTGCCAGTATATGGATAAGCGCAGCTATTGGTTTAGCAATCGGCTGCGGCTATATAAGCGCGGCTTTAATAGGAACTTTACTTTCTTTTATTACCTTGTCTTTTTTAAAGGTCATTGAAAAGAAAAAAGGGGGTGGATGATTATGGCAAGACGGAGAGAGGAAGAAAAAATATTGGATGTTAATGCCGCAATGCAGGGGAGCTTGGTATTTTCTGATCCGGTTAATTTGCGGATAAACGGAAGATTTGAAGGTAATTTAAAAACAAAAGGTACTTTGACTATCGGTAAAGATGCTTCTGTCTTGGCCGATATCGAAGGAGAGACTATCATTGTTTTCGGGTATATAAAGGGAAAAATAAAAGTTATAAAAATATTATCACTGATGTCCGGAGCCAATGTGAATGCCGATATCGTTGCTCCCGCTTTTTCAATCGAAGAAGGCGCGGTGTTTAACGGCAGATGCAAAATGAAAGGCGAAAAATTGAATCTTTCTGAACTTTCCGATTATCTTTCAATCGAAGAAACAAAGATAATGGAGTGGGTTGGTAATGGTAAGATTCCCGTTGACAAAGAAAATGGCGGTTTGATTTTTGACCGCAGAGATGTAGAAACCTGGGTAGGTCAAAACCGCTAATTAGTTTCTGCGCTTTTTCAGTGGAAACTACCATATAAGGAATATAGAAAAATGAAAGAAAAGCTTTTAACTACCAGGGAAGTTTCTCAATTTTTGAATATTTCAGAAAAAGATGTTATTGAGTTGACCCAGCAGGGGAAAATGCCCCACTTTAAGCTGGCCGGAGAATTCCTGCGGTTTAAACGGGAAGGTATTGTAAATTTAAAGAAAGAAATTCAGAAAAAATTCAATATCCATAAAGAGGTGTCTCCCTGGACAGAGCGAATCCGTGAATACCTGTATTTTAATGATTTTTACATTGCTTCTGCCTGTATCATTCTGATATTGAGTTGGGTAATATTTAAAGGTTAGAATTTTATATTAAAGATATACTTGATTTGGTTATCGTCGAATTGCGGCTTGCCTTTTAGTTTAAAAATATTAACGCTTGCCTTTTCTTTGACCCATTTTTCCACTTTTTTAGCTTCAAAATAAGGGTAGAAAATATCTAATCCCAGCATTTCTTTCCATTTTTGTCTTAATATTTTTCTTTCTTTACCTCTATCTATGGTCGCGGCGTAAACTTCTGTATTGATCAGGTTGAAGAAGAAATATTTTGCTCCCGTATTTTTATATTCCTGGTCTATGGCGTTTTTTCTCTGAGGAGCTGTTTTGCGGAAGTAATCAAGGCATGAGGGGTTGATTGCCGTACTGTTTTTTTCTTGAGGGTAACTAGGCAGGCTTAAAAAGAGTAAAATTATTAAAATAAGCGTTTTTCTTAAGTAGTAAAGCATTTCACCCTCGTTTTTAACTGTTAACAAACAGTTTAATTTATACTCCCTCTATTTAAAGTATAACTTATATAACGTTTAGATTCAATAGCAGAATGCTATGGATAGGGTTAGAAAAGGCTTGATTTTATTAGAGTTTTTAGTCGCTGAAAAAAATTGATAGAAATTCTTTTAAAAAAATTCCCGAGTGCTTAACACAGTTAGTCAGGCCGTCTATAATTCCCTTTGTTTCTTCTCCCGGCACGCGCCAAAGAGCGAACAGTTTATATCTAAGAAGGCCTCTTTTTTCCTGTTTTTCCCGCTCCCATACTTCGTATTGATAGGCTTCTTGTATGTTTTTTGGCCCGGTGATAAATAATCCCTTTATAGGGGATAGAGCAGCGTCTTTTAAATTTTTGCCCATATTAATGACGTGATGCCTCGCAGAATAAGGATATGCGTTCAGGCAAAAAAACGTTATTAGAATTAATACGAATGCGACTTTAATCTTCATGGGTTAGCTCCTTTGCTTTTTTGAAATATATTATTTTATCTTTCAACTGATGGATAAAATTTTTAAGTTCGGCATCCCCGCGATAAGGCCAGAAGCCGTACTGCTTGGCTTCTTTGTAGGCGTTCTTTATACTTAGACCTTCAACAACCACTCTATACATTGCTATCATTGTTCCGGTTCTGTCCCGTCCGTTTGAACAGTGAATAAAGACAGGTTGCTTGTCTTTGTTCAATACTATCTCAAGAAACCTAATGACCTGTTTATCCCCGGGCCGTTTATATATGCTCAAGGGTATATTGTAGAAGTCTATACCCGATTCTAAAACAATATGTTTTTCTTCAGTAAGTTTATCACTATTTTCTTCCAAACTTAAAACGGTTTTTACGCCTAACGATTTTAATTCTTTTATCCCTTTTTCTGTAGGATGGCCTCCCCTGTAGAGATCATCGTTTACGCGGTAGAAGTTAGGAATATCCACAAAAGGATCTTTTATGTAGCTAACGTAGGCGCAGCCGCAAATAATCAATAAGGACAAAAATAATACAATTTTTTTCATTATAATCACTTATTATGGCGTTGTCGCGAAATGTCCTACAGGTGTCATTCCCGCGTCAGCCTGAGGCTGATCCGCCTTTGGCGGAAAAGCGGGAATCCAG
>DAOVKQ010000074.1 GCA_030631705.1 Candidatus Omnitrophota bacterium
CTGGATTCCCGCTTCCGCGGGAATGACACCTTTTTTCATACAACTCTTGACAGTATCATTAGGTAGCAATAATTATGGTTCAATTCGCTTGGGAAAGAACTTCAATTTTTCCTTGGTAAATTGGAGATATTTTCGTATAATACTTGAATACAAAGGGTTAGTTTATGAAGCTTTATTCTTTTGATAATGTGATTTTTGATCTTGATGGAGTTATTTCCAAAACAGCCTTGGTGCATGCCGAGTCCTGGAAGATTGCCTTTGATGAGTATCTGCGTTTAAGAGAAGGGCGGGATAAAGAACCTTTTAAAGAATTCACCCATCAGGATTATCTTGCTTATGTTGACGGTAAGCCCCGCTATGAAGGCGTTAATAGTTTCCTGGAGTCGCGTAGTATACATATTGCCTGGGGCAATCCGGATGATTCTCCGGATGAGGAAACGGTTTGCGCTATCGGAAACAGAAAAAACGCGAAATTTTCTCAGATTATCGGGGAAAAAAGCATTGAACTGTATAACTCAACGCTTGAGCTTGTAAAGAGCCTGGCAGATAAAGGGATAAAAGTCGGCGTGGCTTCGTCGTCAAAGAATTGCCGGCGTATTTTAAAATCCGCCGGTATTGAGGAATTGTTTGAGACCTGCGTTGACGGAGTTGTGTCTGCTGAGCTTGGACTCAAAGGAAAACCGGAAGGGGATATATTTTATACTGCCGCGGCCAATCTGGGTAAAATACCCGCGAAAGGTGTTGTCATTGAGGACGCGTCTTCCGGAGTCCGCGCGGGAAGAAACGCTGGTTTTGGATTAATCCTCGGCCTCGCGCGTAAAGATAACGAAAAAGAGTTATTTAATAATTATGCCGACATCGTAATGAAGGATTTGGCTTATATTGATATTGATTGGATTGAAACATGGTTTAGGAAAATTCCCCCCCGCTTATTTGATGTTTGGTCCCGCGGCTGTAAAGATATCCCCGGCTTAGATGTTTCCGGAGAAAAAGGTATAATTATAAATCCATGTTATTTCCGCAGCGCGAAAGATGCTCTGTTGGGAACAAAAAAACTTGTCTTTTTTCTTGATTATGACGGAACCCTTACGCCTATAGTTGAGAAACCGCATCTGGCAGTTTTATCCGAAGAGATGAGAGGTATTTTAAAGGAGCTCTCTTCTAAATGCGTTACCGCCATTGTAAGCGGCCGGGGACGGGAGGATGTTGAGAATCTCGTAGCTATTGATGGCCTCTTTTATGCCGGCAGCCATGGTTTTGATATACGCGGCAAAGATTTTTCCCTGATTCAGCCCCAGGCCGAAGAAACAATACCTTTGATTTTGGAGATAGTAGAATATTTATCTAAAGCGATAAGCGGAATTGACGGTGTATTGATTGAAAATAAGAAGTTTAGCGTCGCTGTTCATTATCGTTTAGTCAGGGAAAATAACCTGCCTTTGATAGAGGATTTTGTCAGGGCCATAGTAAAAAAACATCCTTGTTTACGTCTTATGCACGGCAAGAAAGTCTTTGAGATTATGCCTGCTATTGATTGGAATAAAGGTAAAGCCGTGCGCTGGATTATGCAGGCGCTTAAGATTAACTGGAGTGATACTACCGTGGTTTATATAGGAGATGATACTACTGATGAGGACGCGTTCAGGGTTGCGCGGGCGAGGGGGTTGAGTATTTTGGTTTCTGAAGGATCACAGCCGAGCGCTGCCGATTTTAGAGTATCTTCGCCGGATGAAGTTAAGAGGTTGTTTAAAGATATAATAAAACATTTAGCTTAAAAAGATGATTATACAGAAAGATTCTCCCTGGAAATTGACTTACGAAGGATTCAAGCCGGCGGAAGAGAGTTTGAGAGAGTCTCTTTGCACTTTAGGCAACGGTTATTTTGGAACCCGCGGCGCGGTTTATGAATCTATGTCTTCGCGAATCCACTATCCCGGCACATATTTAGCCGGTCTTTATAACAGATTAGCGACTCATATATCCGGCCGGACGATTATAAATGAAGATTTGGTTAACTGTCCTAACTGGATTTTTTTAACTTTCCGAATCGGTGACGGCGAATGGTTTTATCCTTCAACCGCGCGTATACTTTCTTACCGCCAGGAGCTTGATTTGCGCAACGGCGTATTAGCCAGGAGAGTTCGTTTTCAGAACCGCCGGGGCAGGCGCACTTTGGTTGAAACACACAGAATCGTAAGCATGGATAATCCTCATTGCGGCGCTTTTGAGTATATAATTACCCCGGAAAATTACAGCGATTGGATTACCGTAAGGACGATGCTTGACGGGACAGTTTTGAATACAGGAGTCGAACGTTATCGTCAGCTGAATTCAAAGCACTGGGTGCCCCGTTCCCTGGGTAGTTTCCGTAAGAACGGGATTTATTTATTGATGAGAACGAGTCAATCGAGGATAGAGTTGTGTGAAGCCTCGACTATAAGAGTATTCGTGGGCAATAAAGAAAAGCGTTTTTCCATAAGGCATTTGATGAAAGGCAGGGAACGGATAGGGCAGGAATTCAGGATATTCGCGAGAGAGAACGCCTCTTATTGTATAGAGAAAATCGCGCACATATATACCTCGCGCGACAATGGGGTTAAAAACCCTTCGGCTATAGCGGTTGAATCGGCAAAAAAATCTCATCGTTTCAATACGTTATTGAAAAATCACCAACAGATTTGGGAACAGCTATGGGAGAAAGTGGATATTAAGATTGAAGGGCATATCTTTTCCCAACGGGTGATGCGCCTGTATATGTTCCATTTACTTCAGACAGCGTCGGTGCATAATGTTAACATTGATGCCGGTTTGCCGGCGCGCGGCCTCCACGGTGAAGCTTACCGCGGCCATATTTTTTGGGATAGTATTTTTACTATGCCTTTCTATGACCTGCACCTGCCTAAAGTTTCCAAGGCTTTACTTTTATATAGGTATAAGCGTTTGCCTAAGGCCCGTGAGTACGCGAAGAAAAAAGGCTATAAAGGAGCTATGATGCCCTGGCAAAGCGGTTCTTCAGGGCGGGAAGAGACTCAAGTTATGCATTTAAATCCCATGTCGGGTAAATGGGGCCCGGATTATAGCTCTAACCAACGCCATGTTTCATTTGCTATTGCCTATAATGTTTGGCAGCATTGGCGCAGGACCAAAGATTCTGACTTTTTATATCGATACGGAGCCGAAATAATACTTTCCATAGCCCAGTTTTTGTCAAGCCTTGCCAAATACGATTCCAAAGATAAACGTTATCACACTAAAGGAGTTATGGGGTCTGATGAGTTTCATGAAAGAATTCCCGGTTCTTCCAAACCGGGTTTAAAAGATAACGCTTATACTAATCTAATGGTTGCCTGGACCTTACTTAAGGGCCAGGAAATTATTTGTCTTTTGCCGGAGAAACACAAAACGCGGCTTATGAAAAAAATTAAACTTTGCGCTAAAGATGTTGAACGCTGGGATGATATTTCGCGGCGCATGAATCTAGTAATAAAAGACGGTATCATAAGCCAGTTTGACGGTTATTCAGGATTGAAAGAATTGGACTGGGAAGGATACCGGAGAGAATATGGTAATATTCAGCGTATGGATAGAATCTTAAAAGCTGAAGGTAAATCCCCTGATGAATATAAACTATCTAAGCAGGCAGACGCGCTGATGATTTTTTATTTACTGTCGTTTCCGGAAACAAAAGAACTGTTTACCCATTTAGGATATCCTTTTGATAAAAGGATGTTGCGCAGAAATTATGAATATTATATTAAACGGACTTCGCATGGCTCAACTTTAAGCAAGGTTGTGCATTGTTTAATTGCTTTGCAGTTAGGAAAGTACCAGGAGGCTTGGGGATTGTGCGGAGAAGTGCTTGAGTCCGATATATACGATATCCAGGGCGGGACTACCCCTGAAGGTATTCACGTAGGGGTCATGGGTGGTTTTTTCGGGATTGTTATGCGGGGGTTTGCCGGTATAACTATTTTTGAGGATAGAATCAGCGTTTTACCTAATCTCCCCAGGTATTGGCGGGGGATAAAGTTAAAATTTCTTTTTCAAAATAGAGTAATTTCTTTATCGATAACTAAACATAGTATAGCTATTTCCGTAATTGAACATGAAAAAGAATCTTCTCCTTTGTATTTTGAAATCAAGGGAAAGTTGTATAACCTTTCTCAAAGGAAGAGATTGGTGGTTTCTTATACTCAAAAGAAAAGTGCATAATTTTTAATAGGCGGTAAATATGTCAGAAAAAGAAAAAAAACTTATACGTTCAGTGTGTAGTGAAGAAAATTACGCGAAACTTTCCTGTTTTAAAAACAATAAAGTTTTCTTGTTTTTAGCCGAATATATTGAACTTTGCCAACCGAAAAGTATATTTATTAGAACCGACAGTTTAGAGGACGCGGAGTATATACGCGGGAAAGCAATTGAATATAAAGAGGAGGCCGCGCTTAAGATCGGGGGGCATACTGTTCATTTTGACGGTTTGTTTGATCAGGCAAGAGATAAGAAAATGACAAAATATTTGTTTGACGCGGAGGAAGGTTTGGATAAAAATTTCCATTCGATTCCCCGCGGCAAAGGATTAAACGAAGTAAAAGGCTTTCTTAAAGGGGCGATGAAAGGTAAAGAGGTGATTGTCTGTTTTTTCGGTTTAGGCCCGCTTGATTCTGAATTTTTTATCCCCTGCCTGCAGATAACCGACTCTTTTTATGTCGCTCACTCTGAAGGAATCTTATACCGCAGCGCCTATAATGTTTTTAAGGATTGGGAGGGGGAAGATTTTTTTATGTTTGTGCATAGCGCGGGAGTGTTAGAGAATAATGTGAGTA
>DAOVKQ010000103.1 GCA_030631705.1 Candidatus Omnitrophota bacterium
CCACTTCCAGGATAACCTTATAATTATCTACCGTCTTGATATAAATCTTATCAAATATACCGGGAACGTCTTCCAGCTTCCGGAATTTTACATCAACAACCGGCCCCTGCACCGAAACAACCGAACCCGCAACCTTATCATTGGCTTCAGCCATAATTATTTTAATTTTTCTTACGCCCGTAGATTAATCGGGCCGCGAATAATTCCCTCATCCCCCTGTCGGTAAGTTCATGCTGCAGCCTAAAATACTTGAATTTAAGCTTTTTATCCAAATCTTCTATTTTCTTGGTACAATCTTCAAGATGGGTATACCTTGCGGCAAATTCCGACAGCCGGCTCATATTGAATATCTCATAAATCCTTTTACCCAGCCAAAGATACACCAGGTATTCAGCAACTTCCCCTACCGAAGACTCTAAAATAAATCCATCAAGATCAAGCCGGCTCGAATGAGGACTGCCCTGCTTTCCGTAAGGAAGAAGGGTTTCATTTTCAACGCGCTGGGTAATAAGAGAATACGCCCGGGGATAAATAATTTTAACTTTGCCTAAATCTCCTTTTGCGATCTCTTTCACAATATAATTACGCAGGCCTATTGCCTGGCTTAACATATATTCTTCTTTAATTCCTTCCATATGCACAAAACTAACACCTTTTTCCCGGGCATATACAGCGCCTTTTTCGCCTACGATAATCAATTTACCTTTTGCTTTTGTTAGCGCCGAAAGAGCCGTATTTATTATCCTCATATTCAGCCCGCCCAATAGTCCGGCATCAGAAGTTACGGCGACAATTCCCAATATATCACTTGTAGGATTTATAAAAGGATGCCTTATCCTTTCTAAATCGACACTCCCTAAGAATCCCTCCACAATCTCGTTAAACTTATCGAATGTCTTTATTCTTTTTTCAAACATATGGAATTGCGATATGGCGATTCCTTTCATGACCTTAAGGATAGCGGAAAGCCCGTGGTAAAAATCAATATCTTTCTTGACCTCGTTAATAAACGCCATTTTTATCTTTAAAATTATGATCCTCGATCCTCGATTCTCGTCTCCAGAATATTTCAATCGAGTATCGAGTATCGGGCATCGAGTATCTAAGAAACTTTATGTGCTCTCTTCAAAATATCTCTGTAAAGAAGAATAAAGAATTTCCATACTTTCATCAACGATAACCTTGTTCTCTCTTAATTTACCGGCAAACTCAGGATGCCATTCTTTAATCCGTAAGTAGCAGTCGTCCTTAAACTTATGAATTTCGGGAGTAGAAAGATTATCTAAAACTCCCAGGCTTAAAGCAAAAAGATAAATTATCTGCTTTTCTATTTCGACCGGCTGATTCTTAGGCTGAATAAGAAGCTGGGTTATTGCCTCCCCTCTTCTTAATGACTGCTCCGCTTCTTTAGAAAGACTGGTAGCACGTAATTGAGTCATTTGCAAAAGTTCCTGATATTGAAGATAATCCAGCCTTAAACTCCTGCTTAAGCCTTTCATCGCCGGCCACTGGGCGCGGCTTCCGATCCGGGAAACAGATAGGCCCAAATCAATAGGCGGCCTGAACCCCTTATTAAAAAGAGGCGTACTGAAATATATCTGCCCGTCAGTCATGGAAATAATATTCGTAGATATATACCCTGTAACATCACCCTGCTGAATTTCTACAATGGGTAAAAAAGTGATCGAACCTTCTCCCAGTTCCGGCTTTAATTGACCCGCTCTTTCCATGAGCTGGGAATGAAGGTAAAAAATATCTCCCGGGTAAGCTTCGCGTCCCGGCGCCCGGCCCAAAAGCAATGATATCTGCCTATATACCCAGGCATGGCGGGTTAAATCATCGAAAACTATCAGGACATCCCTGCCCTTATACATAAAATATTCTCCCAGCATACACGCGGTATAAGGAGATAAATACTGCTCCCCCGGAGAAGTAGAAGCTACTCCGCTTACAACAATAGTATAATCCATCGCGTTTTTATCTTTAAGCACATCTAATACTTTTAAAAGGCTGGAATAAGGTTTACCGATACAACAATAAATACAAATAACATCCTTACCTTTTTGATTAATAATAGTATCGAGGGCCACTGTAGTTTTTCCCGTAAGGCGGTCTCCGATAAGCAGCTGCCGCTGTCCCCTGCCGATGGGAATAGCGCCGTCAATAGTAAGAATACCTGTTTCTAACGTATCTTCTACAGGAACTCTGTCCATAACCGCCGGGGCATCTCTGAAAACCGGATAATCGCGAGCCGCCTGTATCGGCCCTAATCCGTCCTGAACCTCACATAAGCTATCCACTATTCTGCCCAGGAAACCGTCATCCGCCGGCAGCATCAAAAACCGGCCCTTATTGTAAACCTCATCACCGGCTTTTATTCCCGAAGCAGAACCTAAAACCAGAATCTGCACTTCTTCTTCATTGAATCCAATGACTAATCCTTTGAGCCCGTTGACAAACTCTACCATCTGTCCGTTAACGCAACTCGGCAGGCCTTTTACAAATACAATAAATTTATGGACCGACTTAACTACTCCTACTTCGTGTATCTCAACCGTAGAATGAATATTACCCGTCTTAGCCTTCATTTTCCTTTATAAATTCCCGGGTTTTTTCTTTTATTTTCCATTTCAGGCTTACATCAATAACTAAACTCCCCACAGTAACCACCAAACCGGAAATCAATGCTTTATCGACCGACTGTGAGAATTGAAGTTCTTTAGCGGTTTTTTTCTTAAAACCCTCGCCTATCGCGTCAATTTCTTTCTTAGAAAGCGCAAAGGCGCTGGTTATAGCCGCTTCTTTGATATCCCCCACGGCCTCGAATTTCGCTAAACCGTCTAATCCGGTGTTAATAAACTCATCCACCAGATAAGAATGGACGTTCTTACGAAGACCTTCGGAAAGCACTTCTCCTATCAGCTGAGAGGCCTCTTTTATTGCCCCATCTTTTATCTTCCTCTCCATATCGAGAATTAACGCCTGCCGGGCTTTTTCTGCCTGTTTTATAAGTTCTTCGCTGTGAGAATGCGCTTCTTTTACGATTTTGTCTTTTTCTTCACCAGCCTGTTTCAACGCATCCGCTTTTATTTTATCCGCTTCCTCCTGGGCTTCGGCAACCGTTTTCTTATGCATCTGGTTCATCTCATCTAACTTTACCTGTATCTCTTCCTGCTTCTTTATATAGTCCTGACTTAACTCATTAAAATGGTCAGTAGCGGAACTAATATTTCTGTCTATCACTTTACGGAATAATGCAAGCAAAGCAATAGCGGAAACAACCATAATAGCTATAAAAACTCCTAACAACATTTGACCCTCCTTACGGAACAAACAACTGAAACACAATCAACATTGCTATAATCGCTAAAGTCTGAGCAAAAACTAAGCCGATAACCATTGCCGTAAATATCTTGGGCGCGGCAGAAGGATTTCTCCCTAAAGCATTTATACTCGCGTATATCCCCGCGGCAAAAACAGCACAAGGCCCCAATATACAGAAAGCAAAGATTATTATAAGTGCTATGTTACGGCCCATAATAATCAATCTTATTTAGTATTGAGTATATAGTCGTGAGTATCGCGTAAAATAAATTATAGACTCTTTTATCAAGATTAATTTCTAATTTTCTACTTACCATTACTAATCTAAATTTTTAATTGTTTACTGTTCTTCCTCCACGATTATCGTAGCTAAACTTTTTTCTAACTTCAGCACACCCCGCTTAATCGCGTAGGTATTCTCAGCGTCTAAGATTATATTTCCTTTTACCAGGCGCGACATAATATTCCTATGAAAGGGTAAAATCTCAAATACACCATGTTCTCCGGGAACAACAAGGCTCCCTGACCTTCCCTCAAAAACAACCCTTTGAGGGCTTATGATCATTACTTCC
>DAOVKQ010000144.1 GCA_030631705.1 Candidatus Omnitrophota bacterium
CGGCAGCTGGTCGGTAAATGTTTATAGACAAATAGCTCCTGATTTGGATTATGCTTTTTTTGCTTTGCCGAAATTAAGCGGTAAATTTCCCGTTAAGGTATGGGGCGGGGCGGGTTCTTCTTTTATGGTTAATGTAAGATCACCCCTTAAAGACAAGGCGGTTAAATTTCTCGATTGGATGACGCAAAAAGAACAGCAGCAGTTTTTAGTCAAAGAAACCAATAACCTTCCGGCCATAAAAGGGTGTGAGAGCAGTATCCCGAAGATATTGAAGGATTTACCGAAAATGTTTAATTTGCTTACTCATCCCAATGTTTGGCCGAATAATGAAGATTCAAGAGTTATTGAGGTTATGAATAGAGGCTTGCAGCAGATTGTCATGGGTTTGAAAACTCCTGCGGAAGTTGCTCAGGATATACAAGCGACTAAAGAAAGAGTCTCCGGGAAATGATTTCTTTACGGGAAAAAGCTACAAATTTTTCATTTATCCTTCCGGCATTAATCATTTTTTCTGCTTTTTATATATACCCTTTTTTTTATACCTTTGTCTTAAGTTTTCAGCAATATGATTTAATCTCCAGTCCGGAATTTGTGGGATTAGCGAATTTTAAAGAAGTTATTTCCGGAGATAAAGCCTGGTGGGATTCAGTATATAACGGCGCGTTCATTACCTTTTGGGCGCTAACATTTCAGAATATCCTGGCTTTTATGCTGGCGTTGGCGGTAAATAAGGTAGTAAGGATGAATAAGTTCTACAGGGTAGTGTTTTTCCTTCTGCCGATACTTTCCGAAGTTATTATAGGTTTGCTTATGAAACAATTATTGGTTTCCGAACCGGTAGGAAGAAATGTGTTTAATAATTTATTGAGCAATATGGGATTAGGATTTGCCCTCCACGATTGGCTGGGCGCGGGGAGCGTGCGCCTAATGACCGCTTTAGTCCATTGCTGGAAAGGTTTTGGCTGGGCATTCGTTATTCTTTTGGCGGGATTACAGAGCATACCCGAACAGCTATATGAAGCGGCCCGAATAGATGGCGCCAGTTCCTGGCAAAGTTTCTGCAGGATAACTGTGCCGCTTCTCATGCCGGTGTTGAGCCTGGTTTTTGTGCTCACTATTTTAGGGACAATGCAGGCATTTGCTATGATTCTTGCTTTAACCAGCGGTGCCGGAGGGCTAACGGTTGTTCCGGTAATGAGGATTTATAACCATTTAAGAGGCAACCAGGCAGGATTGGCCTGTGCCGAAGGCGTAGTACTGGGGGTAATCCTTATTGCTGTATCGTTTACCATGTTTTTTATATCGAAAAAAATAAGGGAAAAATACGGTGTATTACCGACTTAAGAAGCTAATAATTTTAACCGTTCTTCACGTTTTTTTATTCAGCGTGGCTGTAAGCTGTATTTTCCCTTTTCTGTGGATGGTTAATGTTTCTTTTAAAACCCAAGGGGAATTTGACGCCGACCAAGGTTTAAAACTGGGCGCGAGTTTTAACTGGGATAATTATAAATCAGTTTGGTTTGAGGGGCAATTCTGGCGCTATTTTTTCAATAGTTCCTTCTATCTTGTAGTTACGGTCGTTTTTATAGTTTTAGTATCTTCCCTTGCCGCCTTTGCCTTTTCGCGTCTGCGTTTTCCCGGGAGAAACGTTATATTTTTTATATTTCTGACGGCAATGATGATTCCTCTTCCCGCCGGGTTTGTCCCGATTTATGTGTTGTTGAATAAGCTCCATCTTGTGAACCGGACAGGGTATGTGCTGGCCATGACTAATGTGGGCCTTTCTTTGAGCATATATTTGTTAAAAACTTTCTTCGACCAGTTACCCCGCGATCTTGAGGATGCCGCGCGCATGGACGGATGTAATAAGCTTCAGATATGGCGGCATGTAGCGATGCCTTTGGTTACCCCCGCGCTTTCCGTAGTCGTAATATTTAACGCTTTAAATGTTTGGAATGAATTTGTTTTGGCGTCACTTATGTTTACCGATAGTAAGGTTATGCCTTTACAGGTAGGTTTGATGGAATTTTCCGGTAGAATGGTTACCCAGCATACTCTGATTATGGCTGCTTTAACTATTGCCGCCCTGCCGATAATTATTCTTTATATAAAGATGCAGAAGCAGTTCGTCGAAGGGCTTACTGCCGGAGCGCTTGTAGGATGATGCATAAGTCACAGGTCACAGGTCACAGGTCACAGGTAAGAAATAGAAAGTTAGGTATTAAAGTTATTTTTATTACTTACTGCTTGTTACTTATTACTTGTTACTGTTTTGCCCAGGATACAGGTGAATACGTTAATAAGGGGTGGGCGGAATTAGGTAAGAGAAATTTTGATCAAGTTTATGTATTGACCAATGAATGCATAGAGGGTTCCTCGCAACAAGCGGATGCTTTGGCGCGGGCCGTGCGCGAATTCCCTCCCAAGGGAAAAGAGGGTTTATACAAAGTTATGAACGACGTTGCTGTTTGTTATTTTATAAAGGGCGAAGCTTTTATGCGCGAAGGCAAAACAGAACAGGCAAAGCAGACTTTTAAAGAAGTGGTTGAAAAATATCCTTTTGCTCAAGCCTGGGATCCCCGGGGATGGTTCTGGTCGATAAAAGAGAAGGCGGAGATTACCCTGAATAAGCTTGAGACCGGAAAAATAGAAGAGCCGGAAGAGCCTGAGGATATTGTGATAACAAAAGTAAAGCTTTATGACCCGGGCACGGAGTTTCCCGTAAACTATATAAAATACGGTGAATTTAGGGGAGCGGGGACC
>DAOVKQ010000128.1 GCA_030631705.1 Candidatus Omnitrophota bacterium
ATAATAGTATATATTATACGTTCAGTTTTGTCAATCTGTAATGAAGTTCCTCGGACTAAACCCGTGGTTTCCCGCATACCGCTCTCTTTAAGGAGCGGAATCCTGCACCTGCTTTCATCCCCGGCCTAATCCCTCGACTCCGCTCGGGATTGGTTCGAGGAAATGGTGAGCGCAGTCAAACTAAAGGCCGGAGTTTTATCGCGCGGGATAAACCAGCTGAGGTCAAAATCTAATCGTCCCCCCAATCTCAGTCCGCGGCTTTGTTTCCTCTCTCTTTAGGCGCAAAAAATACTCAAAATCCCTATTGTTAAAGTGTTTCCGCTTAAAAGTCACGCTCATTCCCAAAGGCTTACCTTGCCTGTCGTTAAGATTAAATATTACTCTGTTTTTATCATCTATATTTACTGAAGCGCCAAACTGCATCTTTCTTACTTTTTTATCAGCACAACCCATTTCAAACACTAATCCGAATTTCCGGCTGAACTTCCAAACCCCATATAAAGTAATTGTTTTCCCTTTAGCACTCTCCCTTAAACCTGTCCCTAAACGGTACTTGATTTTTCCTCCGGCAGGATATACATTAGGGGTCCCTAAAAAGGCGCGAAAATCAAACCGTGATTCTCCTTTCCCTTCCAAAACATAACTCAACCTGTTTTTAGAAGAAATGTTCCAGAAACCCTTAAAAACCAACTTGCGCTTATTTTTTGTTTTTAATTTCTGATATTCATATACAATTTCCTGATTTTTATTTAACTGCCATGCCCCTTTAAAAGTCAGGATATCAGCGATATTTCTTCTGTATACCTCAAAAATAATCCTATTAGTTTTATCTACCTGCCATTTTCCTTTAAATCTCAGAAGACGCGCTTTAGTAACTCTGTCTGAATATCCGCTCTTTATCGCGAAAATTAAACTATTTCCCCTACAATCTAAAATATCTCCTTTTAATACTATTTGACTTTTCGCGAAATGCTTTTTCTTATCCAAGTTTAAGACTAAATCATGATTAGAATTTAGCCGCCACCTGCCTTCAAACTCTATTTTATCAGGCATATTATATTTCCTGCGCCACCCTTGTAAATCCTCTATTAGATAAATAAGATTATTGTCTTTGGCAAGTTTAAATTGACCGGGAAGTATGTTCTTTTTCTCAGAAGGCAGGTATCGGGTGCTTAATTGATTATTGCCGGCAGCAGCGAAAGATATTTTCTTGTTTGAAGTCATTTCCTATTCTTAAAATACTCGATATCGGCATCAACCATCATCTCAACAAGCTGTTTAAATTTAACTTTGGGCTCCCAGCCCAATGAACTTTTTGCCTTACTATAGTCTCCAATCAATAAATTAACCTCTGCCGGCCGGTAGAATTCATCATCTACCACTACATAATCCTTATAATTCAATCCGGCATACTCAAAGGCCAATTCCACAAATTCGCGAACCGAGTGAGTCTCATTTGTCGCGATAACATAATCCTCAGGTTTATCTTGCTGTAACATAAGCCACATTGCTTCAACAAAATCTTTCGCGTACCCCCAATCTCTTTTTGCTTTTAGATTACCTAATCTTAACTTCTTTTCTAATCCTAATTTGATTTTGGCAATTCCTACGCTAATTTTACGGGTAACGAATTCAAAACCTCTCCGGGGAGATTCATGGTTAAAAAGTATACCGTTACAGGCAAAAATATTATAGGCTTCATGGTAATTCCGGGTTATATAAAATCCCGCTACTTTCGATATCCCGTAAGGAGAACGGGGATGAAAAGGAGTATTCTCGGTCTGAGGCGTTTGTTTGACTAATCCAAACATCTCACTTGAACCGGCAAAATAGAATTTACATCGCGGAGCTCTTTCTCTGAGCGCGGAAAGAACATGCAGCGTACCGTTTACATTGGTATTAAATGTAGAAAATTCGTCTTCAAAAGAATAGCTGACAAAACTTTGGGCAGCCAAATGATAGCACTCATCAGGTTTTACCCTGTCGACAATATTAAAAATACTGGCATAGCTCTCTAACGAACCGGAATGTAAATTAATTTTATCCAATAAATGGCGGATACGAAACAACCTGTGCTCGGGATCTTCAAGGGCAACCCGCCTCACTATTCCATGGACATCATAGCCTTTATCCAGCAAAAATTCTGCCAAATACGACCCATCCTGACCGGTAATACCGGTTATTAACGCCTTCTTGTTCATAACCCTCCTTGTTTAATGGCTTCCCCGTTCGCTGTAAAATCTTCCCTGATGTAGACCGAAAGAAAACCAGCTAAAACCCAAAACATAATAGCTAATTTAAGCGAAAAAAGATGAGTATCAAAAAACGCGTGAATTAGAAATGCCAAGAATCCGGAGAATAACCCCACGAACAGAAAATCAACCCCATTTGATAATTTATAGAAACATCTTGATACGATTTCTTTCAGAAACCACATAAATGATAAAAATCCCACTAAACCGGTTTCAGCTAAAATCTGCAAATAACAGTTGTGTGTATGCTGCGGCATTGTTTCTGTATAATTAGATAATTTATTCATAAAAAGCCCCAATCCTTTACCAAATAAGGGGGATTCTCTAAACATTAAAACAGCAATCCGCCATATTCCAAACCTTCCGGCCCCCGGATCTCTTCCGATAACAGAAAACAATTTTTCTTTCATCTGGGGAAAAACAATAACGCTTAATACCAAAAAAGAGAATAGGATAAAAGGCACTATTTTTATCTCTCTATTCGTAGAGAATATTATTAAAAATATATTCACAACAAGAAAAGCTGCCCAAGCGCCGCGGGAATAAGTAAAAAAAACATTTATTATAATAAACAATAATAAAAATACCAAAGAAAGCTTTAAAGGCGCCTTTTTAACTTTTATTAACATGGCGTGAACAATAAAAAATACAGGGACAAGAAAAGAGGAGAAATTATTGTAGTGCCGAAAAGAAGCTGTCGAAGCAAATAAAGTTGTGGCGCTAACTCTTACCAATTTAAAGCCTCTTATAAAATCAACCCCGGCTATTCTTTGATAAAATCCGTCTATGCAAATAATAAAAGTAGAAACAATAAACACCCATAGCAATATCTTTACATGTTTCTTCTTTAAAAAAACCTGGGCCATACAAAATAGCAAGGCTCCTTCTCCCCACTTAAAGATCCACGCCCGAAGACTCTGCGCCAGCAAAGACCCGCTTACAAATAACGATAAACCGATACATATATAGAAAATTAGACCGGAAAGATTTATCTTATCCCTGAAAAATGTTTTAATATTTTCCCAAGACGGTCTCACGAAAATATTCCTAGCTATAAAACAAAAAAGTATCCAAATAAAGAATGACTCAACAGCCGCGTTGGACATCGGTAAAGAAAAAACCAAAAGCATA
>DAOVKQ010000127.1 GCA_030631705.1 Candidatus Omnitrophota bacterium
TAAAGGAATTGGAGAAATTTTTGTCGGAAAAGAGATATCCTTTTTTTTCTTCTAAGCAGATTTTTAAATGGATATACCAGAAAAGGAAAGAAGATTTTTCAAAAATGAGCGACATCTCAAAGCCTATGAGGGCGTTCCTGGCGGATAATTTCTATTTTTCCAAACTCAAACTTTTAGAAGAACTGACATCATGTGACGGAACAAAGAAATTTTTGTTTGTGTTGGAAGATTCAAGTTCCATAGAAACCGTAGTTATCCCCGAAGGACAGAGAAATACCTTGTGTGTTTCTACCCAGGTAGGGTGTAAGTTTTCCTGCGGTTTTTGCCTAAGCGGACGCGCCGGTTTTAAAAGGAATTTAAAAGTTTCAGAAATAATAAACCAGTATTTAGAAGCGGAAAAGCTTATTTCTCCGCGCGAAATCACTAATATTGTTTTTATGGGAATAGGTGAACCTTTAGATAATTTCGATAATGTGATTAAGAGCATTGAGGTTTTGACTTCGTCTTTCGGTATTCATTTCGTAAAAAGAAGGGTATCTATATCTACGGCGGGCATTACCGCGAAAATAAAGGAACTCAAATCAAGGAATATAGGGATTAAATTGTCACTATCGCTCCATTCGGCTGATTCCGATAAACGCTCAAAGATGATGCCGATCAATAAAAAGTATCCTTTAGCTGAGGTCATAGAAGCCCTTAAGGAATTCTCCCATAAAGGGAAGTTTCCCGTTACTTTGGAGTATGTATTAATCAAAGATTTTAATTCTCAGCGAGAGGATGCTTTAAAGCTGGCAAAACTTGCCAAAAGCATTGATTGTAAGTTAAACATTATTCTCTACAATCAATCCCAATACTTTTCCTGGGAAGCACCTTCGTCTAAAGAGATAGATATTTTTAAAAAGATTCTCAAAGCCAAAAATGTTTTATTTACTTTTCGTAAAGCCCGGGGAAATGATATTTTGGCTGCCTGCGGGCAGCTAAAATCGGATTTTGCCGTAGAGGAAAGCAGAGAAAATGTATAAGCGCTTCGTTGTATTTATACTATTAATAGCGGTTCTTATTATTTTAAGCAATTATTTATCGATAGATCAGGAGTATATAAATTCTTTGCTTGGTAAAATTCCTTTTGGTTATTCCTGGGCCATATTCATATTTTTTTATGTAGTAGGCACTTTTTTTATTTGGTATCTGAAAGATCCTCTAAAGGTGGTGGGAGCGGTTTTTTTCGGCGCTTACGTAAGTACTTTTCTTATATATATTTCCGAGATAATAAATTCTTTTATTTTTTTTAATTTAAGTAACATTTTGGGAAAAGAATTTGTTGAAAACAAAATCAGGGGGAAATTCAAACGATTATACGATAAGCTGGAGAATATTAACCCGGGGTGGATATTTTTATTAAGAGCCCTTCCCCTGGTTCCGTACAGAATACAGGATATGACTTTTGGTTTAACTAAATTAAGTTATCGTAAATACTTATTGGTTGTTTTAATTGCCTCTCCTCTTAGAATATTCTGGATTCAATTTGTATTGGCGGGAGTGAAGGGCCTTTCCGTTGTGAAAATAACGCAGTATTTTAGCGAGAATAACCTGATTTGTTTTTTAAGTTTCATATATTTCTTAATAACTTTTGTAGCTGCTTTTAGGCTAAAGAAAATACTATAATGACTTTATCCTATATAGAATTATATAAGAAAGGAAGGTTACAGGAAATAAGGGATGAACTCATAAAGAGTTTAGAGGAGTGCAATTTATGTCCTCGCAATTGCCGGGTAAATCGTCTAAACGGAGATACAGGATTTTGTAAAACCGCAAAATACGCCCGCGTAAGCAGCGCGTTCCTGCATTATGGAGAAGAACCGGAAATCGTAGGCCGGGGCGGTTCAGGCACGATTTTCTTTTCCTACTGTAATCTGGGGTGCGTTTATTGCCAAAATTATTCTATTTCCCATGACGGCCAGGGAAAAGAATTTTCTGCTAACCAATTGGCAGAGAGAATGTTTATACTGCAGGAAGAGGGCGCGGAGAATATTAATTTTGTTACTCCTACGCATGTTATCGCTCAAATTATCGAAAGTTTATGTCTTGCCGTAGAAAGAGGGCTTAAAATTCCTCTAGTGTATAATTGCGGGGGCTATGAAAGTATAGATGTATTAAAGAAAGTCAGGGGAGTCTTTGATATTTATATGCCTGATGTAAAATATTCGGATAATACCGTAGCGGTTAGATTATCGAACGCGCCCGATTATTGGGACGTTGTTCAGGATATACTTTTAGAAATGCACAACCAGGTTGGTGATTTAATTGTACAAGACGGCGTAGCCGGGAAGGGGTTGCTTTTGCGCCATCTTGTATTACCCAATGATTTAGCCGGATCATTTAAAGTCCTGGATTTTATAAAAGAAAAGATTTCCGAGAATAGTTATGTTAATATAATGGATCAATACCGCCCCTGTTATAAAGCCTTCGAAATCAAAGAATTGGCAAGAAACCCTTTGGCAGAAGAAGTCCAAAGGGTTAGAGCTTATGCTGAAAAAATAGGCCTTTCCCGCGGTTTCTCAATATACCCCCACCTATAATAATGTATTGCAATTTAGTTATAACTAAGTTATAATACATAATATGAGTGAGATTGTTTATAATTCATTACAGTTAAGAGAAGTATTTCATCTGGAGTTTCTGCGCTGGCTGGGCCGGAAAATAAAGGCAAAACACTACGCTGTCAAAGGCGGGGTGAACCTGCGTTTTTTCTTTAATAGCTTCAGGTATTCAGAAGATATGGATTTGGATGTTGAAGGTGTAGAGATTGATGCCCTGAAAGGCGCGGTTATGCGAATATTAGAAGCCCCGTCTTTTCAGGATATTTTTAAGCCTTTTGGCGTGGAAAGGATTATACCGTCGGATATCACGCGGGCAAAACAGACATCAACAACTCAGCGTTTTAGGGTTCATCTTATAACTCTTGCCGGCGAAGATCTTTTTACTAAAATTGAATTTTCCCGGCACGGATTCAAGGGAAAAATATGTGTTCAGCTGGTTTCGGATATTGTCTTGCGGTTATACAAATTGCCGCCGTTACCGGTTCCTCATTATGATATTCAGTCGGCGATAGGGCAAAAAATAGGGGCTCTTTGTTCACGGGCCGTAACCCAGCCCAGAGATATTTTTGATTTGTATGTTTTAAGTCCTCAGTATGAATTTTCTGACTCCGAATATATTAAAATGAGCAGAACAAAATTGGAAAAAGCGCATGAAAACATATTTGAGGTTAGTTTTGAGCAATTCCGTGATTCGGTAATTTCTTATTTATCTCCTGAAGACCGGCAATTATACGGTTTACCGTCATTGTGGGATGAAATTAAGCTAAAAGTAGCCGGTATCATAGAGGAAATAAAGAAGAA
>DAOVKQ010000003.1 GCA_030631705.1 Candidatus Omnitrophota bacterium
GGAATTTCACTCAGAAGGCCTGTTATATATAGCGATATTATTTTTGATGAGCGTATTTACCAATTTAAGAAAAGGGGTCATTACAAAAAAGGAGTTGACCCTGTTATTAAATCCTGATAGGGTGTACCTAAATAGGACGTCTGCAAATAACAATAAAAATGGGATTACTAGCGCTTTTATTTAAAGATCCAACAACGTTTTTTCTATTAGTTCCGTTGCTTCTTTATTCAGTTATTGCCCACGAAGTGGCGCATGGTTGGGTTGCTTCACTGTTTGGTGATAATACAGCGAAAGACGCTGGTAGATTATCGTTTAATCCCAAATCTCATATTGATCCAATGGGAACACTTGCGCTTTTTCTTGTAGGGTTTGGGTGGGCAAAACCTGTACCTGTTGACTATAGAAAACTGAGCAGTTCCCGCCAAGGTATTATCGCTGTATCTTTGGCGGGGTGT
Organism: Candidatus Omnitrophota bacterium; assembly: GCA_030631705.1. Classification (GTDB taxonomy): domain Bacteria; phylum Omnitrophota; class Gorgyraeia; order Duberdicusellales; family 4484-171; genus DAOVKQ01. Next base: position 456 of record DAOVKQ010000003.1, read on the forward strand.
GTAACAAATATACTTATTGCCACAGTCGCGATATTTTTACTTCAGTTTCAAATCTTTCAAACAAATCGTTTCTTTGTCCCCGTACTTTTAGTTACAGCAAGAATAAATATCATATTAGGAGCATTTAACTTAATTCCCATTCCCCCCTTGGATGGATCCCGAGTCCTTATGGGATTTCTCCCCTATGGCGCTAAACATAAGCTTGTCAGGCTTGAACCGTATGGTTTTTTTATAATTATTATTTTGCTTTGGACGGGAATTCTGAACCCGGTAATTACATTCGTTCAAAGCCTGATCTTTGGATTAATCGCGATACTATTGGGTTTTGTGCGTTAAACAAGAAGACAAGAGGTCTTTTATTTAGATTCACAAAAATTTGGGGGACTTATGGGATTTTTTGATTTTTGGAAAAAGTTGTTTGATGGGCAAAAGAACACAGGAAAAGAAATCGGAGTGATTACTCATTATTTTGGAAAGGTATCGGTAGGGGTTATAAAACTTAAAGCAGGGCTCCGGTTGGGTGATAAAATTCGTATAAAAGGAGCTCACGATGATTTTACTCAAACTGTCAAAACAATACAGGTTAACCGCAAAGATATTTCTTATGCCGGAAAAGGCGTTGAGATAGGTATTAAAGTCACCCATCGTGTTCATGAAAACGATAAAGTCTATAAGATAGCTGATAAAGGTCTTTTTTCCGCCGGAAAATAGAACCGTTCCTCCTTTTCTTTCATTTGTAAATATTATTGTGGTTTTCTGTAGAGTTGAGATAAACATCTTTTTTGTTGCAAAATTCGTAATACATAGTATTATTTATCCATAGTTTGGGACAGGCAATTCCACCAATATATTATGACCAATTTACATAAAGATACACACGAGATTACGGAGTTAATCTTAAAAGCAGCCGCAAAGGCCAGGAAAGAGGCTAGTTCAGAGCCGGAACCGGCGTTAACTAAGCCGGTTAAATGGCCTGTTAATTGTATTGTGGGTCCCGGGTTAGAAGGAGCTATTGCCTGTGAGAGTAAGGTTGGGTATGTAAACGGCTCTAAGGGCTGGTTGATTTACCGTGGCTATGATATATTTGATCTTTGTGCTTATTCTACATATGAAGAAGTGAGTTATTTACTTTTACATGGCAGTCTTCCCACGGAAAATCAATTGAATACGTTTAAGGAACAGCTTGTTAAATGTCGCAGCCTTCCTAATACTATAAGGCTGCTTTTGGGTTTTCCCATTGAGAATATGAACCCCATGGCGGTATTACGCATGGGTTCGAATCTTATGCGTCAAGAGTTTACTTATGTAGATAAAGATGGCGTTAGTTTGGTTGAAGCCGAAATAATCAGTACAGATGAGGATTCAATACCCATGGAGACCCCTCCCAAAGGGGAGAAGCGGGCTATCTATGAGTTTGTGTCTAAGAATAAGTCCAAGGAAGCCGCGCTTTCTAAAGGGTATTTAGAACCGGCCGCGGGTTATAAGTCCTGCTACCGCCTAATATCAGGAGTTGCTTCTATCGCGGCAGCAATTGCCCAAATCAGGCGAGGACATCTTCCTGTTGAATATGATCCTGAGTTAAGCCACGCGGCTAATTTGATTTATATGATGAGCGGCAAGTATCCGAGCGCCCAAGAAGAGCGCATTATGGATATAGCGCTTATATTGCACGCGGATCACGGAATTAATGCGAGTACTTTCGCGGCAATGGTAGTTGCCTCTACTTTGTCTGATATTTATCTTTCTGTTGGTTCAGGCATAGCCGCTTTAAACGGGCCTCTTCATGGCGGGGCAAATAAAAAGGTTCTTGATATGCTGACAGAGATAGGCAGTGTCGATAATGTTAAGCCCTGGTACGAAAAAGCGCGCAAAAAGAAGAAAAAGGTTATGGGCTTTGGCCATCGTGTTTATAAAACATATGATCCGCGGGCACGAATTTTGTCTCCTCTTGCTAAGCACCTTGCTAAAAAAAATAAAAAATCAGCTTTGTTTTTTGAGATTGCGCAAACTTTAGAGAAGGAAGTTGTATCGACTATTGGAGCTCAAAAAGGCGTATTTCCCAATGTTGATTTTTATTCAGGGATTGTTTATCATTCTCTTGGTATTCCTTTGGATATGTTTACTCCTATATTCGCGGTAAGCCGTGTTGCCGGCTGGACCGCCCGGGTGACAGAATACCTTAAACATAACCGTATTTTTCGTCCTCGGGCGATTTATACAGGGTCATTTGATAAAAATTACATTCCAATTGATAAACGTAAAACTAAATAGAAAAATCCGAAGCTTTCCCGAATTTTACGCAATTTTTTTGTTTTATTACCGAAGGCGGTTTTCTTGAGGAAGTAGTAATCATGATAATAGATAGCCAATTGTTAAAACAATGGTATTGCCGGGAAAGAGTTAAACTTGAGAGCATATCTTGTTTTGAGAGAGAAGCAAAATTTAAATTATTAAAAATAAAAGAAATAATCTTAGACGCTTTAGATAAAGAAATGAACGCGGATAATCTTGCAGGGAAATATAACGACTTGCATTTATTGAGGCTATTTGAAAGTTATATCGACAAGAACAAGATGAACGAAACCTTAAGGAATAATGTTAGTGAGGATAAGAAGAGAGTTGCCGAAGACATGGAAAGTACTTACTTGCCTACCGGTGAAAGAGACGGGTCTAAAGTACTGGAAAATCAAAGCCATGATGTATATGCCCATTTTCTTTACCAATTAGAGAAAATCAACAAGATAGAGGAAGAAATAAGAAAGAGAGGGATTGATCCTGAAGAGGCCTATAAAGAATATAGGGGTTGTTGTTAGAAGGGTCTGGGGTTTAATTCCCCGCAGCTTCAGCCAAAGGCTGATCTGCCTATGGCATGATGCTGCGAGGTAATTGATTATATTTAATTTTCATAAATTACTAATTCTGGTATAATTATTCAATAGGTGTTATACGGTCTGAACTAAAATAAGGATAAGTCTTGTGTCCGCTAAATTAAGTCCGCTTACAATCGGCGATCTGGAAATAAAAATACCAATCATTCAGGGCGGTATGGGCGTTCAAGTTTCTACGGCTTCTTTGGCTGCCGCAGTCGCGAATTACGGCGGTGCCGGAACCATAGCCAGTGTCGGCCTCGGCTATGGCACTGAAGAAAATGAGACCGATTTTCTTAAAGCTTCAAGAGAAGGTTTAAGGAGACAGGTGCGCGCAGCAAAACAGTTAACAAAAGGGGTCGTTGGGCTAAATATATTGGTAGCTGTTAGTAATTTCGAAGATTTGGCAAGGACCGCGGCAGAAGAAGACGCTGATTTTATAATCGCGGGAGCAGGATTGCCTTTAAATCTTCCGGCTTTTACTGAAGGTCATTCAGCAAAACTTATACCTATTGTTTCGTCGGCAAAGGCAGCGCATATAATGATTAAGGTATGGAAAAAGCGTTATGGACGTTTACCCGATGCTATTGTGGTTGAAGGCCCTTTTGCCGGTGGTCATTTAGGTTTTAAGCTGGAATTCTTGAGGTCGAACAAGGATAATACGCTCGCGGGTTTAGTATCAGATGTTCTTCGGGTGACCGGCGATTACGAGAAAGATTTCAACGTAAAAATACCGGTTATAGCGGCAGGCGGGATATTTGACGGAAAGGATATGGCAAAATTCCTTAAGATGGGAGTTAGCGGCGTACAGATGGCTACGCGGTTTGTTGCCACTTTTGAATGCTCCGTAGCGGATGAGTTTAAGCAGTTATACTTGCGGGCCGGCGAAGATGACGTTGTTGTTATAGATAGTCCTGTTGGTATGCCGGGCAGAGTAGTAAAGACAAGCTTTGTTGACAGGATGATGAAAGGCGGGAAGGTGCCTATTAAATGTGATTATCGATGCCTTAAGACTTGCGATCCAAGAACTGCTCCTTATTGTATAGCTAAAGCATTATTTAACGCTGTAAGCGGAGATTTGGATAACGCGGTTGTTTTTGCCGGAAGCAATGTATCAAAGGTTAAAGAAATAGTTTCTGTTAAGGATCTGATGGATAGTATTGTTTCCCAGGCTCTGGAAGAATTAGATAAAAACCCCGATTAAAACGTCCTTCCTTTAAATAGCTCTTTCGGTTAAAGATACCTTTCTATTTTAGTTTTTATTTCTTCGAAGTTGGGTTTGATTGGCGCTGGTTTTCTTCCGAAGCATATACCCATTTTTTCATATAAAGCAACTGTATCAAGGTTAACCTGGCGCTGTTTTATTGCTTCCTGGGTATTCATATATTTAATTTTAGTTCCGTTTACGCCGACGACGGTAACTCCGCATATACCTTCTTTAAGCAAAAGGATCGCTGCCGCCCCGGCTTCTTTACCAAAGTTAACGTCATAAGCGGATGAATGGCCGCAACGCACAAGATGTCCGGGCTGGACATGGCGCACTTCAGGTGTTTCATAAATACCGGGAACGAACATTTTGACTTTCTTCATGAATTCTTTTATGGAGGGGTCTTGTTTAAATCTTTTAGTAAGCTCCTGGCGCACATATTTTCCGGCGCCGGCTAATTTTTTATGTCCGAAAGCGTCAATCCCGGCGGATTCATCGATAAGTTCACCGCCGCGGGAATCTTTAATACCTTCGGCAACTACAATCAGGTAAGTTCCGGCATGTACGTCGCTATTCTCGATTTTTCGCATATATCCCTTTTTCGCGTTTTCGTAAACTATGTCAAAATCAATGGGTATTTCCGGTATAAGTATGGCATCGGCTTCCGCGGCTATAGCTCCCCTTAAAGCAGTATGTCCCGCGTAACGTCCGAATAGTTCCAGCACAATAATCCGGTTATGTGTATGACCTGTTGTTTTTAAATCTTGTATAAAGGAAGCAATTCTATTAATTGTGGAATCCGCTCCTACCGAGTAGGTTTGTAGATCCAAATCCATTGTTTTAGGAACATGGATACATTTTATTCCCTGGGCAGCTAAGTCAACCATAACGCTTCCGGTGTCGTCGCCGCCGCTTATTAGAAGGCCGTCTATTTTAAATTTTCTAAGACCTTCTTCAATCCGCTGATATTTATTAGGATCGTTGATTTTTTTTATTTTTACGCGCGAATGCCCTACTTCGGACCCGGCGAGGTTAGCTTCTATCAAATCGGTTCTTTGAACTGTCAGTTCGATGAGCGTATCGAACTCTATCAAATTATAGAGTCCGGCAAATCCGTTGGGGATTACAAAACAAGAGATTCCTTCTCTGTGAGCAATTTGAGCGGCGCCTTTGATTACCGCGTTGAGACCTCCGCAATCACCGCCGCTTGTTATAATGCCTATATTTTTCATGAGTCAGGTGTTTTAAAAACAGTAGAAAAGTAGTTTACTATATAACCACATAAAGTCAAATATATTTTATAAGATACTGTAAACTATTATTTGCAAATTCAATTGGTGTCATTGTCCGGCTTGTAGACTGTGTTACAATAAGGTGTCATTCCCGCTTTCGCGGGAATGACACCTTATAGGCGGCGAAGCCGGTACTCTGAAATTAGATATTTCTTTAAAATCCTAAACCTTAGTGTATAATTAATAAAAATGCGGGAGTTGTTATGAATATTTACTTAGTGATTATTTTATCTGTTTTAGCCGGTGAGTATATTTTGAATATAGTCATTGATGGTTTGAATCTGCGCTGCGCTTCGGATAGATTACCTAATGAGTTTAAAAACTACTATGACGATAAAAAGTACGCGGCTTCGCAAATGTATCTACGGGATCGCGCGCGCTTTTCTATGGCCGAGGATACGTTTTTTACTTCTGTTATTATCGCGTTTATTCTCATCGGGGGATTTAATTTAGTAGATGAGATGGCGCGCGGTTTTGGTTTCAGAGAGGTAGGCTCGGGATTGATTTTTGCCGCTATCCTTATGTTGGGATACAGAATTCTTTCCATTCCTTTTTCGGCATACAGCACTTTTGTTATTGAAGAAAAGTATGGATTTAACCGGACTACCATTAAAACCTTTATTTTTGATGTAATCAAAAGCATTGTGTTAACTTTTATTATCGGGGGCATCGCTTTTGGCGGGGTAATTTGGTTTTTTTATACGATTAAAACGTTCGCCTGGGTTTGGTGTTGGATTGGTGTAACTTTATTCGAGTTGTTTATTATGTTTATCGCGCCGGTATTGATTTTGCCCCTTTTTAATAAATTTGTACCTTTAGAACCGGCAGGCAAGGAGGGGGAGTTAAGAAGTTCTATCGAACAGTATGCTTCTGTGGAAAACTTTAAAATGAAGGGCATTTTTAAAATGGATGCTTCAAAAAGGTCCTCTAAATCAAATGCTTTTTTTATAGGATTTGGCAATAACAGACGGATTGTGCTTTTTGATACGTTGATTATTAAACATACGGTTGATGAACTGATATCTGTTCTCGCTCACGAAATAGGCCATTATAAAAAAAAGCATATATTGAAAAGGCTGCTTATTTCGGTTATAACTACGGGAATTATGTTTTTCATACTTTCTTTTTTTATAAGCAATCGCGGATTATTCTCGGCATTTAAGATGGAGCAACTTTCAATCTATGCCGGTTTGGTATTTTTTGGATTTCTTTATGCCCCAATAAATATGATTTTTTCTGTGTTTGGCAATATTGTTTCACGGCGGCATGAGTACGAAGCCGACCGTTACGCGGTATCGACACATAAAAAGCCCCAAGCTTTTATTTCCGCTTTAAAGAAACTGACTGTTGATAATTTATCAAACTTAACGCCTCACCGGTTCAAAGTTTTCTTGCAGTATAGCCATCCTCCGGTTCTTATGCGAATAGAGGCTATAAGAAAGATGCGTTTCTAAGTTTAAGGATTTTAGTCTTGTTTCAATGATGGATTTTTGCCTTAAGGGGAGAAAATGATTTTAGTTGCTCTAGGGATGGTAATCATAGGCGTGGCGGTTGTAGCGTATTCTTTTGTTGTTGCTGCTGGTGACAAAAAACTCGAAAATGAGCAAGTCAAAGAAGAACATATAGGTACTTTGAAACAGAGAGTAAGATCCCTAAAAGGAAAGAGGCATTTCTTACAGGGGGAGATCGATAAAGTCAGCGAGGATGCCTTAATAACGCAGAAGGAACTCCAGGATCAAAAGCAGCGCGCTTTAACTTTAGAGAAAGAACTGGCCAGGCGTGAAGATTGGGTTAATCATGAAGCCAGGAGGCTCGAAAAGATTGAGGAAGAACTGAAAGATTTGCGGGAAAAAGTTATGCAGAAAGATAAAGATCTGGAGAGAGAGTTTTCCAAAAATGTCGCTTTAACAAGAGAACTTCGTCAGGCCAGTGACCGGATTAACGAATTAGAAGCGGATAGCGAAGATAAAGATAAGGAGATAGCCGTTTTTAAAGAAAAGATAGAAAAGTACTCTAAAGAGGTTGTGGAGTATGCCAAGAGTATTAATGAATTGAAACGTAAACTTCAAAACAGCGATTGGGTTGCTAAAGATGAATATAATGAGTTAAAAAAAGATTACGAAGCTTTAAGCCGGGAGATAGAAGAAAAGAAGAAATATTTACTTGCTAAAGATCAGGAAATAGCAGGGCTTAAAGAGCTTAATGATAGCATGCAGCTTCAGCTGAAGAATAAAAGTGAAGCTGTTTTAGAACAAGAGGGTTTGTCTGAAGAGAGTGCTTCTGCTGTTGGTAGTGAGCCTGAAGAAATTCTATCCCAAGAAAATACTTCTATTGAGGTAGTTCCAGAACAAGGTGAAGATAAACAATGGCCTGAGGTTAAGGAAGAGGTATCACAACCTGTAAAGGAAGAGGTATCGCTTGATCTTAGCAAGGTAAGAAATATAGGGATTATCGCGCATATTGATGCCGGTAAAACAACTTTAACTGAGCGGGTTCTTTTTTATACCGGAAAGTCTCACAAGATAGGCGAAGTTCACGACGGTCAAGCTCAGATGGATTGGATGAAGCAGGAGCAGGAAAGAGGAATTACCATTACTTCGGCAGCAACGACCTGTTTCTGGAATGATACCAAGATTAATATTGTTGATACGCCCGGGCACGTCGATTTTACCGCGGAAGTAGAAAGGTCATTAAGAATCCTGGATGGGGCAGTGGTGGTTTTTTGTGCCGTAGGAGGTGTAGAGGCGCAGTCGGAAACAGTATGGCGCCAGTCAGAGAAATATAATGTGCCTAAAATAGCGTTTATAAATAAGATGGACCGTATGGGTGCCAATTTTTTTCAGGTTTTGAAAGATATCGAAAATAATCTTCAGGCAAATGCCGTACCTATAGAGATTCCTATAGGGGCTGAGAATGATTTCCGGGGAGTAATTGATTTGATTGAGATGAAGGCGTATATCTATGATGAAAAAACATTGGGAAAAGATTTTTCCGTAGAAGATATACCTGATGATTGTAGTGAAATGGCAGGTATTTACCGGCATAGTATGCTTGAAAAAGTCAGCGCCGTAGATGAATCTCTTATGGAGAAATACCTGAATAATGAGAGTTCAATATCGGCGGATGAGTTAAAAAGCGCTATCCGTAAAGGAACAGTTGCCAATAAGTTTATTCCCGTGTTATGCGGGTCAGCGCTTAAAAATAAAGGCGTGCAGAAACTGCTTGATACAATAACGGAGTATCTTCCGTCGCCTGTAGATTTACCTTATATAGAGGGCAATAAGGCGGATGATTCCAAAGAAATCGTAAAAGTAGCGTCTTCGGTTAATGAACCGTTCGCGGCATTAGCTTTTAAGGTTCAGATAGATCCCCACGTAGGCAAGCTTGTGTATTTCAGAGTATATTCAGGAATGCTTTCGGCCGGTTCATATGTGTTAAATGCTACCAAGGGAAAGAAGGAAAGGATAAGTAGAATTCTGCAGATGCACGCTAATCAGAAAGAGAATATAAGAACCATTTATGCCGGTGACATCGGGGCCGCGGTCGGATTAACTAATACAGTGACCGGAGACAGTATTTGTGACCCCAGCCGTCCGGTTATCCTTGAATCAATAGAGTTTCCTGTTCCTGTAGTCTCAATAAGTATTAGCCCGCGGAGCCGGCAGGATCAGGATAAGCTTAATAAGGCAATTATGAAGCTGCTTGAGGAGGATCCCACGTTTTCGGTGTCAACGAACGAAGAAACCAGGGAAATTATTCTTTCCGGTATGGGCGAATTGCACCTTGAGATAATTGTTGACAGGTTAAAACATGAGTTTAAAGTTGATGCCGAAATCAGCCAGCCCAAAGTGGCCTATAAAGAAGCAATAAAGGAAAGCGCGGAAGCCGAGTATAAACACGTTAAGCAGACCGGCGGCCGCGGCCAATACGGTCATGTCATTATGGAAATTGCTCCCGCATCGCGGGGACAAGGTCTTATTTTTGAAAATAAGATTAAAGGAGGAGCTATTCCCGGAAGCTATATACCGGCTATAGAGAAAGGTATTATTGATATTATGAATAGGGGGGTGTATGCCGGTTATCCTATAGTAGATGTTAGGGTGACTCTTTTGGACGGTTCTTTTCATGAAGTAGATTCTTCAGAACTCGCGTTTAAAACGGCTGCTATCGGTTGTTTCAAGGAGATGTTTTCCAAGGCAAATCCTACCTTTCTTGAACCTTGTATGTCTATTGAAGTATTGGTTCCCGAAGGGTACGTCAGCAGCCTTGTCGGTAATATATGTTCCCGGCGGGGGAAAATCTTGAACATTGAGGATAAAGGCAATCAGAAAATCATTTACGCGGAAGCTCCTCTTTCCGAAATGTTCGGTTATTCTCAAGCCTTCCGTTCTTTAAGCAGCGGCCGGGCCACTTTTTCTATGTCCTTTGTGCGTTATGAAGAAGTGCCTTCAGAAATAGCTGAGAAAATAATCGAAGAAAAGAAAAAAGAGAAAAAATAGTATATAGGCGTTGTTGCGAAATGTCCTACAGGTGTCATTCCCGCCCCCGCTTTCGCGAGGGTAAACTCCAGCGGGAATGACAGTACGGTATTTTCTATTGCAAATTATCCCGGTGATATATATAATAAGCGTAGTATGAGAAAGTTTTTGATTGTATTATTACCGGTACTATTATTTCTTAGCAACAGCTATGGGGAGGTGAGCGTTATGAAAGAAAGCATAGTAGTTTTAGAAACGAATAAAGGCATTATCGAAATCGAATTATTTACTGATATAGCCCCTAAGGCCTGTGAGAATTTCCTGAAGTTGGTTGAGAAAGGTTATTATGACGGGGTAATATTTCATAGAGTAATAAAGGGTTTTATGGTCCAGGGTGGAGACCCTACAGGTACAGGAAGAGGGGGGAGCTCTGTATGGGGTAAACCGTTTGAAGATGAAGTATCCTCTGATGTTAAGTTTGATAAGCCCGGCTTGCTCGCTATGGCAAACGCGGGGCCTAATACTAACGGCAGCCAGTTTTTCATTACAACATCAAGCCCTTCCTGGCTTAATATGAAACATACAATTTTCGGCAAAGTAATTCTAGGATATGATATAGTTCAGGAAATAGAGGGTGTAGGCGTTGATTCCGGCAATAAGCCGGTCATAGAGCAGAAAATTATAAAGGCTTATATTAAGGAATAGCAGTTTCTATTCGCGAATATCTTCCAGCCGTAATCTTTTATCACAGTTATTTTTCATAAAAACAGCATGAACAGCGGAAAAAGATATAAAGGAAAAGTGTTTAACGTTTCTACGCGGAAAGTTAAATTACCTAACGGCTGCCTTGTTAATCTGGAGATCGTAGAACATCCCGGAGCGGCTTTAGTTATCCCCTTTTTAAATAAAGATAACGTAATGATTTTAAAACAGTTCAGACCGGTTATAAATTCTTATATATATGAGCTTCCGGCAGGAACTATAGAGAAAGGAGAAACCCCCTTATCATGCGCTAAGCGTGAAATTATAGAAGAAATAGGGTATTCGGCTTCGCGGTTCACTAAATTAGGGGAGATTTTTCCTGTTCCGGGATATTCAACGGAAAAGATTATTATATTTAAAGCAGAGAATCTGAAGGAAAAAAAAGTATCGCCCGAGGCTGAAGAAATTATTCATGCCTTTACGGCCGCGAAAGCGGATATAAGGAGTTTGTTTAAGAAAAGAAAGATAGTTGACGCTAAAACAATAAGCGCGTTTGCTATGTGCGGATGGTTATAAGGGGATATTTTGACTGATAAAGAAATTGACAAGCAACAGATTAAATAGTAAAATCTAAATGAATGAAAGAACGTCGCGGATATATAAGGGTAAATGAGGCTTTCAATATAAACTATCAGGTGATAAGTCCTCCTGACGGAGGTGGTATCTCCGGCACTACCAATGTAAGTAAAGGGGGTATATCTTTTCCGACTGACCGTTTGCTGGTTCCGGGGATAATCCTTAAATTGAAAATCGATTTGTTAAAGGGAGGCGAACCTATAGATGCTACCGGTGAAGTTGTCTGGGTTAAAGAGACAGACGGTGAGAAATTTCCCTATATGATAGGTATAAGATTTGTAAGGATTGAGTTACACAACCAGGACCGAATATTCCATCTCATAAATAAAAAAGCACAAGAAAACGAATCCCCGGATGTTAAGTGAATAAATGATATGAAATCCTTATTACTCCCCGTGGTAAGCCACGGGGTATCCAGTTCATTTCTCCGAAGCCGAACCTGAATATATCCGCCTTCGTCCGCAAAGACGGACTTCGGCGGGATTATTCTCCGTGCCTTCATCCCTGCGGCAAGCCACAGGGTGTTCGGCGAAGGAGAATAAAATCTTTTGCTTTTCTTCTGATAAACCCTTCCCGAGTTTCAATAAAGCCTGAAAAATGTAGGTTTTTTCAAACAACCTAAATGAGAAAGAACCATATTATCTGTTGTAGGGGTGTCAATAATATTGTAAAATAATTTTGTACATTATATTCGTTTTTAGAGCCATAATGGTATAAAAACAGAGGGGGGATTAATTATGGGGAATTATGTTGAAAAACTTAATATCTTGGCAGATAACATTGAAAAAGTTATCGTGGGAAAGCTCGAAACTGTCAAGCTGTTGATTACAGGACTCCTTACTAACGGTCATATTTTAATAGAAGACGTTCCCGGTACGGGTAAAACCATGCTTTCATTGGCGGTCGCGAAATCTATCGGCGGGGAATTTAAAAGGATACAGTTTACTCCCGACTTGCTTCCGTCAGACGTTACCGGCAGTATAATATATAATCCAAAGACGGGAGAGTTTGATTTTAGGAAAGGCCCGGTTTTTACCAATATTCTTTTAGCCGATGAAATTAACAGGACTACACCGCGCACACAATCAAGCTTATTGGAGTGTATGCAGGAATACAACGTTACATTAGACGGCCATAGTTTTTCGTTATCTAAGCCTTTTATGGTTATCGCGACTCAAAATCCAATCGAATTTCAGGGAACATATTCTTTGCCTGAGGCGCAAATCGACAGATTTTTGATGAAAGTAAACATGGGGTATTTATCGGTTGAAGAAGAAAAAAATGTTGTAAGCGGCCAGCGCTATTCCCATCCCATTGATTCTTTAAGCTCAGTTTTAACTTTGGAAGAAGTAGTAAATCTGCAGGAAGAGGTAAAGAAGGTCGAGCTTTCGGAAAAAATAGTAGATTATATTGTAAGATTAGTTTCTGCTACCAGAAAAAGAGAAGATGTAAAACTCGGCGCTTCTCCTCGCGCTTCAATCGCCCTTATGAATTCCGCGCGGGCGTGGGCATTGTTGTCCTGCAGGGATTATGTAATACCCGATGACGTGCATAAGCTTGTTTTTTGGGTTTTAAGGCACAGGATAATTGTCGGTCCAAAAGCTTTTATGTCCGGAGTCACCTCTGAAAACGTAGTGGCAGATCTACTCAAAAAAATTCCCATTGCCTAAAATGGCCTTTTTAAAATTTAAAGTTTCTTCAAAAATAATAGCTTTCTTTGCCGTGGAGTGGGTATCTTTTATTCTGGCGGCAAAGACAAAAATAGATATTTTTTTCTTCATCTTTATCTCGGCGGCTTTATTACTTTGCGTAGACTTATTTTTTCTGTTGTTTAGTTTCTTCCTCGGCACGAAGATAGTAATCGTACGTAAGGTTCAGGAGAAAATTACAGAAGGCGAAACCCTTGCGCTTAAATTATTTATCCGTAACGGGGGACTTTTGCCTTTGATTAATGTAATGATAGGTGATTTTCTCGGTTGTGACAGTGAAAACAGCGGTAGAGAATTCTTTTTTGACTGGCTTAAACCGAAAGGGGAAAATGTTTTTGAATATAGTTGTCTTTGCCGTAAAAGAGGTAAATACGATATCGGCCCCGTAAAAATAGTATTTTTCGGCTTTGTAGGATTTTTTTCCATCGAAAAGACATATGGGCTTAAAACTAATGTTTATGTTTATCCCCGGACTTTTAATATAAAAAGCGTATTGTCTCTCGCGAGAGGGCGCCTTCCCTGGTTTGGTCTGGAGACAACGTCTATCAGCGGAGATGACCATGAGTTTTTCGGAGTGAGGGAATACAGGAGCGGTGATTCTATAAAGAGAATACATTGGCTTTCTACCGCCAAGAGAAATAAATTAATCGTCAGAGAATTTGAAAGAATTAGTTTTTATCAGGTGTCGCTTGTATTTGTCTTAAACAGGGACGATAACATTGGCTTGGGTAAAGAAAGTGTTTGTGAGTACATGATAAAAATAGCCGCCTCTTTGGCTAAGTATTTTACAGAAAAGAATATATGCCTGGAAATATTGGCGCACGCGGGAAGAATGGCTTATTTTCCTTCTAATAAGGGCGAGGGGTATTTGGAGGAATTGTTTAGGTTTTTTGCCACGGTAAATGCGGAAAGTGAAATAAGATTAGATGAGTTTTTGCACGAGAATTCTAAGCTGATTTTTTCGGATACTACTGTTTTTATGCTGCTTACCGATAAAAGCATAGATTCCGCGGCTCAAATTTTATCCCTCAAGAGCCGCAATATATCCGTAGTCGCCCTTGTATTGATTTCTTCTTCGTTTGAACAGGGAGCCGTTACGCGAGAAGAGGCTAACGCCTTGAAAGAGAAAGTAGCGAAGAGACTTTTCGCGGCCCGGGCGAAAGTCTTGCTATTTTCCAAGGGGGATAATTTAGAAAGTGTTTTTCTAAGAAGCCAATTATGAAAAGAAAATACATAGAGCCTCTTTTTATATTCCATGTGTTGACTTGCTGTCTCGTTGTTGTGTCATTTATATTAAGCAGGGACGCTTTCGGAAATAATTTTATTATATTGGGTATTTTGCTTTTTTCCGCGGGTTTTTCTTTGAGTTGGTTCGCGAAAAATAAAGGCAGCAGCGTTAGGCAGATAGCGGTAGATATCGGATGTATGGCGGTTATATTTTTTGAGGGGTATAA
>DAOVKQ010000085.1 GCA_030631705.1 Candidatus Omnitrophota bacterium
AATTAATAAGTTGCGCCTTTAAGAATTCCTCCACGCAGCTAAATTCTGCTTGCCGCATATCTTCTTTTATCTTAAGATAAATCCTTCCGAATTTTATTTTTCTAAGCAATTTGCTGACTTCCTCCTTTATTCCTAAAAACAAGGGAAAAATAATCCATAACCTCGCGCGGGAAGCAATACAGAATCTTGACGATTTGCCGCATCCGGGCAATCATTTGATTTTAAACAATGATAAAATGCTGCCCGATGATTTCGGGCACATAATGGCTACCAGAGGATGTCCTTATGGATGCATATTTTGCGCTTCTCATAAAATCTGGGGCCGGACAGTGAGATACCGTTCGGTAAAAAATATTGTAGATGAGATTCAAAAGATAAAAAACATTCATTCACCGGTCTTTTTCACCTTTCAGGATGACAGTTTTTCTATCAACTATAAGTTTGTGGAGGAATTATGCGAATTAATGATAAAAGAAAACCTTAAGATTCGCTGGATATGCGAAACAAGAGCCGATTTGGTAAGTAATGATTTAATAAAGCTAATGCGCCGAGCCGGGTGTTTCAGGGTAATTTTAGGCGTTGAATCAGGCAGCGTTGTCACGTTGCTGAGAATAAAGAAACAGCTTACTAAGGAGCGGGTTCGACAGGCGGTAAAGATTTGTAAGGCTAATCACATGGAGACTTCGATTTATTTAATGATCGGATTTCCCTGGGAGACAGAAAAAGAAGTCAATGATACTGTTTCCTTTATGGAGGAATTGAAACCCCGCAATGCGGTCTTCAGCATCGCTACTCCTTATCCGGGAACAGAACTATATGATATATGTAGAAATGAAAATCTTATTTCGAAAGACCCGGACTGGGAGAAATTCTTTCATCAGAGTCCGGATATGTTCTTATCCAATAAGTTATCTAAAGAGCAGACCACAAAGATAATAGAAGATGCTGAGAAGAGATTTGTGAAATACAACAGAAAAAAACATAGATTAAGGCTTTTAAATCCATTGGTGTTGTTTTTAGCGCTGAAAAAATTCTATAAACAGCCAAAAGAACTGTTCAGGAAAGTTAAATATTTTGTAGCGGGGGTGAATTAAACCGATGAAGGTTACTTTTATCTATCCCGATTTAATCGGAAGCGCGAATTACGGAGGGATCTTCTATGTAGGCATTGCTTCTTTGTCCGCTATTTTGAAAAAACAGGGATATCGAACTTCTTTAATTCACGTAACACAGCCGGTATCAAAAAGTGAGTTCTTGCGCCGCGTAGACAAGGAAGAAGCCGACGTATATGCTTTTTCCTGCACTATGCAGATGTTTGGATTCGTAAAGAATTGGTCAAAATGGATAAAGGATAAAGATAGCAATAAACTTGTAATTGTCGGAGGGGTGCATCCGACTCTGTACCCTGAGGAAGTGGCGGAAGTTGATTCTATAGATTTGGTCTGTGTAGGTGAGGGAGAGTATGCTCTTTTAGATTTATGCAGGGCGGTATCAGCGAAAAAAGATTTTTCATCAATACCTAATCTCTGGGGAAAACAGCGGGGAAAGCTATTTAAGAATCGTCCCCGTCCGCTTATATCCGACCTTGATACCCTTCCTTTTCCCGACAGGACAATATACAATTACCGCAATCTTATGGAAGGGAGAGAAGACATGCTATTTTTTATGGCCTCACGGGGTTGTCCTTATAATTGCCCTTATTGCTCAAATCATAGCCAAAGGAAGGTTTATGATGAAAACGCGCCCTGGGTGAGATTTAGAAGTGTTGATAATATTATTAGTGAAATAAAATCGGTTTTACAAGTATATCCCAATACAAAATATATAGGGTTTTACGATGATATACTTGCTTTAAGGAAGGATTGGTTTAAAGAATTTAGCAGGCAGTGTAAAGAAAACATAAGATTACCCTTCCGCTGCAATATGCGGGCTGATTATATGGCTAAAGAAGATATTGTTAAAATGATGCATGATGCCGGATGCCGCCGTGTGATTGTTGGCCTTGAGAGTGGGAATGAATATGTTAGAAACACAGTCCTTAAACGAAATATGTCCGAAGATATTCTTTTTTGCGCCGGAAAATTGTGCAAGAACTATGGTATAGAGCTCGCGACTTACAATATGGTCGGCCTTCCCGATGAAAATTTCCGGGCAATCCTTGATACCGTTAAGCTGAACGCGAAAATAAAAGCAGATTTTAATTATGCTTCTATTTATTATCCTTTTCCTAAAACCGGTCTTTATGAGTTATGCAAACAAAAAGATCTATTAACAGACAGGGTCGTGACTGATTACGTAGAGAGCAGTGCCTTGGCATTTTCTAAGCTGCACCGTATCCGGCTTCTTTTTGTCCGGAATTATTTTCGTTTCCTGGTGAACACATATAAATTTATATACGTTATGCCTTCATCTTTTAGGCCTTGGTGCGAGAAAGTGTTTGATTCACTTTTGTCAATACGGGTAATAGCATTTACTCTTTTTGCTTTTGCCAATTGGTTCTTTAAGATGGTAAGAGAAAATCGTATCCTTGCCGCTTTTATTAATAGATTCAAGCAAAGATTTAAGAGAAAAAAGATAGCTTATTTCGCGGCAAGTTTTAGCGGCGATAATTAAAAGAAAGAACCGAATAGCAGTAAACGCGTCTACGTGGCACGTAGCCGTTGTGTTCTTCACAAAGCATAGATAAATGCTTAAAAATATTAATGATTTCGCAAGCAATGATGAGAATCTTTTCCGGCGCACTGCCAGGGGAGGTTTTTGGGTATTTTTCTTAAGAATTTCTCATCAACTTTTGCAAATTATTAAAATCATAATTCTTGCCCGTTTACTTAATCCGAAAGATTTCGGTTTAATGGGAATTTCTCTTTTAGCGATAGCAGGTTTAGAGACATTTTCTAAGACAGGGTTTCATAATGCCTTAGTACAAAAAAAAGGAGATATCAGGAATTATCTTGATACCGCTTGGACATTTTCAATTATACGCGGGTTTATTTTATTTATAACCCTTTACATTGCCGCGCCCTTTGTCGCAATATTTTTTAAGGCTCCCGAAGCGAAATTTATTATCCAAATCATGGGAGCCGCCGTTATTTTTGAAGCATTTACCAACATTGGCGTGATACATTTCCAGAAAGAATTAGAGTTCAATAAACAATTTATATATAAACTGAGCGGTACGCTGGTTGATTTTGTTATATCGATTTGGTTAGGATTATTGTTAAGAAATGCCTGGGCTCTTGCCTATGGTTGGCTGGCAGGACATTTGACGAGGTTTATCGTGAGTTATTTGATCCATTCTTACAGGCCGCGTTTTGCTTTAGATTTAAAAAAAGCAAAGGAACTTTTTGGTTTTGGAAAATGGATTTTAGGTTCAACCATGTTGACATTTTTAGTAACCCAGGGGGATGATATTTTTGTGGGCCGATTTTTAGGAGTCGCGATGCTCGGTTTTTATCAGCTCGCCTATAGAATCGCGAATATTCCGGCAACAGAAATAACCCATGTTATTTCACAAGTTGCCTTTCCGGCCTACTCTAAAATGCAGGATAATATAAACAGGTTAAAAGAAGCTTACTTGAAAGTTTTCCAGGTCACAGCGTTTTTATCTTTTTTTGTGACAGGGATAATTGTCGCGGCAGCCCCGTATTTTACCGTAATATTTTTAGGAAAAAGGTGGCTTCCCATTGTGCCGGCAATGCGTTTATTGGTTATTGCCGGTTTATGCAGCTCGCTTGCGGCAACTATGAGTATGGTGTTTTCTGCCGTGGGCAGGCCGGAGATAGATACCAAAATTCAGGCCGTCCGCCTATTAATCTTAATTATTTTAATTTACCCTTTTACCGGCCAATGGGGAATACTGGGAGCCTCGGGCGCGGTATTATTAAGTATCTTTTTACCTACTATAGCATTTAGTGTTATAGCGCTCAAAGTTACTAAGTGTAAAATTAAAGCTTTCGGCAAAGCCGTTATTTTACCTTTTATCGCGGCGGCAATCATGGTTTTGGTTATGTTCTTTCTTACGGGTAATATCGACAAAACAAAGGCGGCAGGGTTTTCATTATTTATACTTATCGGGGTATTAGTGTATTTTAGCGCGATATTCTTATTCGATAAATTTTTGCGCTATAAGATGTATTCGTTGATAAAAAGATATTTACGAGAGATGTGTCAGGCGGCTGAATGAGTAAAATAACCTTTATAAATCCACCCTGGTACTTTGAGGATAAAAGAGCAATTAGATTATCGCAAAATTTAGGTTTAGGATACCTTGCTTCATATCTAGAAAAGCATGGGCACAAAGTTACTATTATCGATGCTTTGGCTGAAGGGAGAAATATATGTAA
Source organism: Candidatus Omnitrophota bacterium (assembly GCA_030631705.1). Classification (GTDB taxonomy): domain Bacteria; phylum Omnitrophota; class Gorgyraeia; order Duberdicusellales; family 4484-171; genus DAOVKQ01. Next base: position 4,344 of record DAOVKQ010000085.1, read on the forward strand.
AAAAGTAAGAATCAAATATCAAGAATTTCTTCAGGTTGGCCTTTCCTATCAGGATATTTTGAAAAGAATCCCCGAAGATAGCGATTATATAGGTATAAGCGCGCCCTTTACTAATAATGCGCCTATTGTAAGAGAGTTATCTTATGTTATAAAGAGTCAATTAAGAGATAAG
>DAOVKQ010000092.1 GCA_030631705.1 Candidatus Omnitrophota bacterium
GGGCGGGAATGTTCCTTATTTGCGGAAAATCCCTAAACGCGGGTTTACTTCTGTTAAGCCGAAAATATATCAGATTGTTAATCTGGAGAGTATTGTTGGGAAACTTAAGACTAGCAAAGAAATTACCCCTAAAGAGCTAAAACAAGTGAATTTGATAAAAGACGTAGATAAGCCGGTAAAAATCCTCGCTAATTTAAAGGATAAAATAAGCACGAAGGCTATTTTTAAAGCTCATAAATTTTCCCGGAATGCTTTGAATTTAATTGAAACAGCCGGAGGCAAAGCAGAATGTTTGAAGCCGTAAAGAATATATTTAAAATACAGGAACTAAAACGAAAGATTTTAATAACTTTGGGCATCCTCATTATTTATCGGATTGGTTCCTTTGTTCCTACCCCTGGTATTGATACCGGTGCGCTTGCAGAGTATTTCAATGAATTGACAAAGGCTCACGGGCAAACTTTCTTTGGTATGATTAATTTATTTACCGGTGGAGCCTTGGGGCGTTTGAGTATATTTGCTTTAGGGATAATGCCCTATATAACATCTTCCATTATTATGCAGCTTTTGACTGCGGTTGTTCCTGCGCTGGAGAGGATTGCCCGAGAAGGCCGCGCCGGCCATGAAAAAATAAACCAGTATACGCGCTATATGACTTTGGGGTTGTGTTTATTCCAGGGATTTATGCTCTCTAAGTGGCTGGAAACCTTAAGAACCAGCGCCGGCAGGTTGATCGTTCCCGGCGGAGGGCTCTCTTTTGAGATAATTACCGTATTGACCCTGGGGTGCGGTACGGTATTCATAATGTGGTTGGGTGAGCAAATTCAAGAACGGGGTATAGGCAATGGAATATCTTTGATTATAGCAATAAGTATTATTTCACGACTGCCTTCATCTCTTTATTACTTATGGGTTCTTTATTCTCCCCTTAATCCTGCTGAACGTCAGATAAGTACCCTTACGGTGATTACTCTTTTTATTATGTGGTTTTTACTGATTATGGCTGTTGTTTTATTTACCCAGGCACAGAGACGGATTCCTGTTCAATATGCCAGGCGTGTAGTGGGAAGGCGCGTTTACGGCGGGCAGAGTACGTTTCTGCCTATAAGAATAGATATGGCAGGGGTTATCGCTATTATTTTTGCCCAGGCAGTGTTGCTTTTCCCTACGACCATTGCTAATATTTTCCCCCAGGCGGGAAGTTTTCTGGGAATGATTGGAAATATTTTTCGGGCCGATACTATTTGGTATAACCTAATTTATGTCGTATTGATAATCTTCTTTATGTATTTTTATACTTCAATGGTATTTAATCCCTTGGAGATTGCTAATAATCTTAAAAAATACGGAGGATTTATTCCCGGAATAAGGCCGGGAAAACCTACTGCTGAGTATGTTGATTTTGTTGCTACGCGAATTGTCTTTGTCGGGGCTGTTTACATATCAACAATCGCAATTTTTCCTTCACTAATCATAAAGTTTTTTAATATACCTTCGTATGCAATTGCTTCTTTTTTCGGAGGAACAACAGTTTTGATTATGGTAGGTGTAATCCTGGATACGATGCGTCAGATAGAAGGTCAGCTTCTTATACGCCATTACGAAGGATTCATGAAGGGTAAGTCATTACGGGCACGGAGATAGCCTTATGGCTGGATATATCGCAAATACGATTTTATTTAAGGGATTATTTTAATGAAAATTGTTTTATTCGGCGCGCCGGGAAGCGGTAAGGGAACGCAGGCTCAGGATTTAAGCCGGCATTATAGCGCTGTTAAGATTTCGTTAGGTGATATACTGCGTCAAGAGGTAAAAAAAGGTTCTTTGCTGGGAAATGAAGTAAAAGGTTATATGGAGGCAGGAGTGCTTGTCCCTGATAATATAGTGACTAAAGTTATAGAAGAGAATATAAATCATAATGATTTTATATTAGACGGTTATCCGCGTAACATAAGTCAAGCTGAACATCTGGATAAGATTCTTGCTAAGTTAGGTAAGGATTTTGATGCAGCTGTTTATCTGGATATAGATGAACCTACGGTGGTGAACAGGTTAGAATTGCGCCGGGTATGCAGACAATGCGGAAAGAATTATCACCTTGTCAATTTACCTTCAGAAAAAGAAGGAATTTGCGATAGTTGCGGAGGAAATTTGTATCAACGTGATGATGATAAACCAGAAGTCATAAAGGAGCGTCTTTCTGTGTTTTTAAAGGAAAGTCAGCCTCTCCTGGACTTTTATAAGAGTAAAGGTCGATTGATAAAAGTTAATGCCGGAGGCGATAAGGATGAGGTTTTTAACACCCTTAAAGAGTTGATCAATCATGGAAAATTTATTAAGTCGTGAAGAGATCGCGCTCATGAGAAGACTTGGTAAACTTGCCGAGGGGATCCCTAATCCTTACGCAATAAGATTTTATTGAGGAATTATGGCAAAAGAAGATTTAATTGAAGTTGAAGGAGAGATTTCAGAAGTTTTACCTAACGCTATGTTTCGGGTCAGACTTGATAATGACCATGTTGTTTTGGCTCATGTGAGCGGGAAGATGAGAATGCATTTTATAAGAATTCTCGCGGGAGACAAAGTCAAATTACAGCTTTCCCCTTATGATTTAGGCAGAGGAAGAATTACCTATAGATATAAATAGGATATGAAAGTAAAGGCTTCAGTTAAAAAAATTTGCGATAAATGCAAGATTATCAGAAGAAAAGGGATAGTGCGAGTAATTTGTAAAAACCCTAAACATAAGCAGCGTCAGGGATAAATAGGGGGAGTAAAAATGAGGAGAAGGAATGCCGAGAATTTTAGGAGTTGACATACCAAAAGATAAAAAAATAAACATTTCCTTGCGTTATCTTTACGGGATAGGGCCGGTCAATGCTTTGACTGTCTTGGAATCTGTTGATATAGACCCGGACAAAAAAGCAAAAGATTTAAGTGACGAGGAAATTGCCCGTTTAACGAGCCATATACAGTCTACTTATCGCATTGAAGGAGAGCTTAAGCGGGAGATAACACAAAATATACGGCGTTTGATAGATATCGGTTGTTACCGGGGTACCCGCCACCGTAGAGGGTTGCCGGTGAGAGGCCAGCGCACTCGATGTAATTCTCGCAGCCGAAAAGGTCCCCGTCCCCGTGTAGGCGGAATTAAGAAAAAATAACAGGAGAAAATAATGGTAAAGCGAAAAAAACGCGAGAGAAAGAAAAAAATTCATCTTACTTCCAATGTTGGTGTTGTTCATATAAATGCAACTTTTAACAATACGATTATTACGATTACCGATTTAAAAGGAAATTCCTTGGCCTGGGCTTCCGGCGGTATCATTGGTTTTAAAGGAGCCAAGAAGTCTACTCCTTATGCGGCGCAGCTAGCAGCAGTTAATGCTGCCCGGCGTGTCAGAGATATGGGACTTACTGAGGTTGAGGTTAGGGTGAAGGGGCCTGGTCCGGGAAGAGAATCGGCAATACGGTCTCTGCAAAACGCCGGGTTAAGCGTAAAAAGAGTTAAAGACGTTACTCCTTCTTCTCATAACGGGTGCCGTCCGAGGAAGAAGAGAAGAGTATAAAGAGGAAAGAATAAAATAACCAAGATACAAGAAACAATAACCAAATAATGACCAATAACCAAATTTCAATAACCAAAAAGATAATAAAAGCGGAGATAAAATAAGCTGGGTTGAGTCTTATCTTGTCTGTTTGGTGATTGGGTTTGGTGATTAGACTTTTGACAGAACTATAATTTATAAAGGAAGGTTTATATGGCAAGATATACGGAAGCAAAGTGCAGGTTATGCCGCAGAGAAGGGGTGAAATTATTTCTAAAAGGGCCAAGATGCAATACTGAAAAGTGTTCTTTTGTTAAACGTCCTTACGCTCCCGGTTTCCACGGCAACAAGATGCAAAGGAGAAAACCTTCGTATTATGCGATGCAGTTAAGAGAAAAACAAAAAGCAAAACGCATGTATGGAGTTTTAGAGAAACAATTTAGAAGATTTTTTTCTATAGCAGTAAGGACAAAAGGGGCTACCGGAGGTATTCTTATCCAGCTTTTAGAACGCCGTCTTGATAATGTAATTTACCGTTCGTTGTGTGCTTTTTCCCGATATCAGGCGCGCCAAACGGTCGGGCATGGTTTTGTTTTTGTTAACTCCCGGCGAGTTAATATACCTTCATATTTGGTTAAGCTAGGGGATGTAATTGAGATAAGGGGAAGGGAAGAATTTAAAAAAACGATAC
>DAOVKQ010000070.1 GCA_030631705.1 Candidatus Omnitrophota bacterium
ACCTTACCGTCCAATCGACCATGGAGCCTAACCGAATCATCCAGAAGTCTCTTTACTTCAGTAGCCATACTGCCATAATAGGTCGGCGAGCCGATTATGATGCCGTCAGCATTTTTGAAGTCCTCGGGTTTAGTATTCCGAACTTTTTTAAGATTTACTTCAGCTCCTTGCTTCTTAACATGTTCGGCAATGAGCTTTGCCATCTCTTCTGTATTGCCGGTTTTTGAATAATAACTAACTAACACTTTTGCCATGTGAACCTCCTCTTGATTTCTCTTTTAAGACTTTTGGGCGCTTATCACAACAAAACTGCCTTTACCAAAACCTTTTTTTGGTTTCTCTACCGAATCTATATCGCCGGGCAACCTGAATAGGGTCTGATAAAAGGAGAACTTAGTAAACCCCGCCCTATCAAGCAAATTCACTACCTCTTTGACTGTGAAAAAGTCTGCCTGTTTATAAAAAACATTCTTTGCCTTCTTCTTGCCTTGGTAGACCTTACCTAAAAGACTGTTTTTATCTATTATTCCGATAACAATTTTTGCGTTCCTTTTTAAAACTCTTCCGGCTTCTCTTAAAACTTTCAGCGGATCCTTGAGGAAACATATCGTAATAATGATAGCTACATAATCAAAAGTGGCATCTTTAAACGGTAAATGTTCGCCGCTCGCCACCTTTGCATCCACACCTCTCTGCCTGGCTATCTTAATCATATTCTTTGACGGGTCAATGCCAACCTCGATGCCCAGCGGCGCGGCGAACCTCCCTGTGCCAACGCCAATCTCCAGACCCCTGCCTTTTTTGGGCAAAAGCTTCTTTATTGCCTCAAGTTCTGACAAATAGGCGAACTTATTCAGGTTATACCAATTGTCGTATTTTATATAGTAACGGTCAAATATATCTTTCATGTTTTAGTAAATTCTGTTTTAATTATTATAAATCCAACTCTCCCCGCCAGCCGTCGTAAAATCTCTTTAGATGCTCATAAAATTCCCTGTCCATTCTATTCTGCGCCACATCTTCTTTTCTGAAAGAATATCTATAACCGGCGCAGTATGCCATAAGAAACTCATTGGCATTATTTATCTTCTTAAAGGTCTCTTAGCACTTTTTCTTCTCCTTATCTCTAGTTTAAATTTTTCCAATAAGCTCATATAATCAATAATCAATCTGCCGTTCAAATGGTCTATTTCATGCTGCAAAACTCTCGCCAGAAGTTCTTTTACCTTTAATTCTACGGCCTTTCCTTTTTCGTTTAGCCCAGTTACGATAACTTCATACGGCCTTTCTATTTCAACCGTGATGTCCGGGATACTTAAACATCCCTCCGCCATCTTACCTGCGCCTTTAACCCTAATTATTTTGGGATTAGCTAATTTTACAGCCCCCTCTCCTATATCGGCCACAATTAATCTTTCGGATATACCAACTTGCGGCGCTGCGAGGCCTATACCGCCGAAATGCTGCGTTATGAAAAGCATATCTTCAAAAAGTTTCGCCTCTCTTTCCGTAATCTTGCTTATCGGCTTACATTTCTTTCTTAATATTTTAGCGGGATATTTCCTGATTTCCAGCGGCGCCATTTAATATCTCCTATCTTAACAAAGTAAAATTACATCTCCTAATTTACATTTTACGTGCCTGACGACAACGGGGCACTTTGCCATAAATAAAAAGAAGACCGGCTTTTTGCTCGCTGCAATTTCTTCTGACAACGCCTCAAAGTTGCCCTGCCCCTTACTGATAACCATATCTGCATCTTTATATATTTTCAAAAACTTCCTTGAGCACAAGGAAAGTACCGTCCCCGGAATATCCAGGCCGGTAGATACCACTTTTGCTACTTTGTTAATACCGCATTGGTATGCATCTTTAGCGAGCGCATCGTTAATTATAGGTTTTTCTTTAACCGCATAAATGATCTGCTTATCCCTGTAAGAGTTTTTTATCTCCTCTATCAAAACCCTGTCAAAAACCGTCTCTCCGGCATTATCTGCTAAATAGAGAATAGTTCCGGCTTTTCTTAATACCCGTTTAAATTTTGGATAATTGAAAAATCTACTGCTTTCTTTTTTGATTGTTTTATGCTCTTTTTCTAAAATCTTTTTTATTTCTTTATTCACATCTAAAGTATTTTTTACCCCATAGTCAATAATATTCCCCGCAATAGCTAATTCAACTGCCGTTAAGAGCCGATTGTGAGAACCGGATACCTTTTTCTTTAATTTATCGTAAATTCCCAACGCAAGCCTATTACTTTTATCTTTCACTTCCTTAAAAGGGTCTTTATTGCTGGTGAACTTTCTAACCAATCCGTAAATAATTTTCCCCATCTCCGGCGGTGAGGAAGCAAGAGATAAAGAAGGCATAACCCCTGCTAATTCATTTAATATTCTTTTCTGCGTCTTTTTACCTGCCCCCGCAAATCTAGCGGCTTCAAGGGCCTGTTTAAAAAAACATGGGATGCAATCTAAATATGTCCTCATTTTAAATCCTCTTTTCAGCAATCAAAACCCAATGATGTGCGTCATCGTAACTTTGTATTTTATATCCTAGCCTATGAAAATAAGAATATGTATAATCCTTTCTAATGCCGCAATTTTCGTGCATGTTGCCTTCCTCTCTATGAACGGCCTCTACAATATCCATTCCTTTTTTATTAAAATCGGCCAAAACGGCTTTGCCGCCACCACATAACACCCTGTTTATTTCCGAAAGAATCTCCTCTATTTCCGCTATATGATGAAATAGATTAATAACAACTATATTTTTAAAATCACCGTCTTTAAAAGTCAAGGATTTTCCGTCCATTATATAAAATGTAACATTTGAAAGCACTTTTTCATAAGCGAGGTTCAAAGCGGCAATCTTAAGGCTTTCTTTATCCTTGTCTATCGAAACAAATCTGTAACCCGTTTCCGCCAAGATCAATGTCGTATGCCCGTTTCCTGTGCCGATTTCGAGGATGTTGCCCTCTAAAGGAGATGCCTTTTCTAAAATAAACTCCCTCGCTTTCGCAAAATCGAGGCCTCGTTTTTCATAAATAGAGGCCCTTTCGCTAAACCGGGCATGATTTTCTTCTACCTCTTTATCGGTTATTTGGGGGGCATATTCCATCTTTCAACATAGACCAGATTTTACTGATTTCTTCTTTTGCTTTTCCGTCCCTGGCTATACCTATAGCTTTATTCGCTTCCCTTTCCCGGCATGCCAAACTTAGAGCCAACGCTGGGTCCGCCTGTCGGCTTAAGCCCGCCTTTTTTATATTTCTCAACAGCTTCTTTAATACTGCCGGATATACCTGTATATATGTCTACCCCTGCAGCTTTAAGCGTCTGAAAAGCATTTGGGCCGACATTTCCCGTCAGAACTGCTTTAACCTTCTGCGTAGATACAAATTGACCCGATTGTATACCTGCTCCGCCCATTGCATCAATACTCGGATTCTGAATCGCCTCAAATTTGAGCGTATCTGTATCTACAATTATAAAATATGGACACCTTCCAAAGCGAGGATCAACCTGTGAATCTAACGTATCCCCCTGTGATGTTATGCAAATCTTTCCGCCTGAGGCGGATTTCGCTTCACTACACATATTCTCACCCCCTTTAAATGAGACCACAACTTACGGCCTCCGGTTCTACTCTCCGAGTCTACGACTCGTAGAGTCGGAGACGAGCCGTAGGCCGTAAGTTGTATGGTCGAATTTATCCTGAGGAAGCGATAAATAAAAGCTTCCGAAGGATCTCAATTTAATCTTTTATCAGGATGGTCGCATTGGGTTTTATCCAGGCCGTACCCCTTACCTGAACCGGGTTTACATAAACTCTCGCCGCCTTCAAGGGTTCCATTAAGGATTTTCTCTATCGTTTCATCTATACTGCCGCTTATTCCTACCACCATCTCAATCCCTTGTTCGGCAAAAAGAGCTGCAGCTTTTTGCCCCATACCGCCTGCAATAATGGCGTTGACTCCTTTTTCTTTTAGAAGTTCCGGCAAGAATCCAGGATGATGCCCCGGATTGCTGATAATTTCCTTCTTTATTAACTTATTATCCTTGATATCCACAATAGTAAAAGAAGGACAACGGCCAAAATGCGGTGATACAAAACCTCCATCCGTGGATATAGCTATTCGCATATTTTCTCCTTAAATGAGCAGATCCTTGACAGAGTAGTCACTCTGTCAAGGATAGGCCGATAGGCCGTCTGCGAATTTAACCCCAAAGTTTCGGGGTAAGTTCCCCCGGCGTGGCAGGGTCACTTATTTTTTCTGATCCTGGGCCTTCTGCACAGTGTTGATCTGGTCCTGAATATCTTTTAGCTGCTGCTTCAGAACTTCGGCCTGGTCTTTGAGTATACCCGTTTCTTCCTTGGGTGTCAAGTCCGGCGCATAAGCACCATAAGCCGGATCGCCATAAGCACCATAAGCCGGATCGCCGTAAGCACCATAAGCCGGATCGCCGTAAGCGTAAGGATACGCTCCACCGCCAAAAGCCGGATAGCCATAAGCGCCCGGCGCCCAGCCACGGCCAAAACCCCAACCACGGCCTCCGCCCCAGCCACGGCCTCTGCCACGGCCACGGCCTCCGCCCCAGCCACGGCCAAAACCAAACCAACCTCTACCCTGAATCGGGTTCATGTAACCGGGTACAGGATAACCGGCACAGTAACCGGCTGCGCGGCCTGTCATAGGTCCCAATCCAGCAGGGCCTGTTCTATCTCCGCCTGGCATGTTAATCACCTCCTCTAAATGAGACCACAACTTACGGAGTGAAAACGAACGTAAGTCGTAAGGTCGAATTTATCCCGCAACACGAAGTCTTGCGGGACCTTACTATCTTAATGAAAATCATTTTCATCTTCTTAGAAAAATATAGTCTTATGATTTCTGCCGGCACTCAGGGCACAATCCGTAAAATTGTATAAGATGATTCGTAATTTTAAAATTGAATTTTTTAGAAAGCCCTTTTTCTATCTGGTTAAGCAACTCTATCTCATCGTCAATA
>DAOVKQ010000062.1 GCA_030631705.1 Candidatus Omnitrophota bacterium
AAATTCAGTATTTTTCGTAAAGCTACTTTCTTTTCCTTCATTTTATCTTTTGTAAAATCTATGGGCTGCGAATAATGTGCTGATAAAAAAAAGAGTTTCACGACATCAGGAGGAAATTCTTTTAACAACCCTTTTATAGTCACAAAATTACCCAATGACTTTGCCATTTTCTGCCCGTTTATGGTCAACAATCCGTGGTGTATCCAGAACCTCGCAAAGGTTTTATTGGTTAGCGCCTCAGATTGAGCAAGTTCATTCTCATGATGAGGAAAAACCAAATCTCTTCCCCCCCCGTGGATATCTAAAGTGTCAGTGTTTAAAAATTTACGGCTCATTACCGAACATTCAATATGCCATCCCGGCCGGCCATTACCCCAGGGGCTTTCCCAATAAGGCTCTTCTTGTTTTGCTTTTTTCCATAAAGCAAAGTCCAAAGGATCTTTCTTTGATTGATCAGCATCAATCCTGATTTCCGAAAATAGCTCATCTATTTTCTTATTGGAAAGTTTCCCGTAAGAGGGGAATTTCCTTATTGAAAAATAGACATTACCGCCAGCCTCATAAGCCGCCCCTTTATCGATAAGGCCGCTTATAAATTCTATCATCTCCTCTATATTCTCCGTTGCTAAAGGTTCACTATCAGCCTGAGGAATTTCTAAATTCTTTAAATCTTCCTGATAACTCTCTATGTAATGCTTGCGCACCCTATCGAAAGCCTCCCTCAGGGGCAGATTATCCCGCTTAGACCATTCTCTTGCTTTATTTATTATCTTGTCATCAACATCGGTTATGTTGCGGATAAACTCTACTCTATATCCCTTAAAAGACAAATATCTTCTTATTACTTCAAAGATATAAAGCGAGCGGGCGTGGCCGATATGGCAATCGTCATAAACCGTTACCCCGCAGGTATACATTTTAAGCTCACCATGTAAAAACCCGAGCTCATCCTTACTCTTGGTTAATGTATTGTAAATCTTTAATACACTGCTCATATCTACCGGCTTTTCAATAAAGCTATACAGATACAGGAAAGCGCATTCTTACCGCCTAGAATATTGAGCCCTTCTTTTGATTTAATCTTTATGTTAATATTCTTACTTCTAAAAATTCCATTCAAGGCTTTTACCATCTTCTTTTTGTGTTTAACAAGCGGCGGTTTCTGGGAAATTATGGTAATGTCTAAATTTACGATTTTAAATTTCTTTTTAATCTTAGCCAGTACATATTCGGCTATTTCCCTGCTTTTTATCCCTTTGCTTTTCTTATCCCGCGGAGGAAAATAATCACCGATATCCCCCAATCCGGCCGCCCCGAGAAAAGAATCGCATATTGCATGCAGCACGACATCTCCGTCGGAAACAGCGCGAAGGCCGAAACCGCAGTTTATCTCAACTCCGGCCAAAACTATTTTCTTCTTTTTCTTTGTAAAAACATGGACATCAAACCCCAATCCTACGTAAATATCTTTCATAATATTAAGTTTTTAAAACCTTTAAAATCTTTTTTGCCAAAACTAAATCCCGCGGATAGGTAATCTTTATATTCAAGAATGAACCTTCGATAATCTTTATTTTCTTCTTTAATAATTCTATCATCTGAGCATCGTCGTATACGCGAACACGTTTAAACCTATCATAAGCGCCTAACAATAATTTCCTGCTGAAAGCCTGGGGAGTCTGGACGCAATAGAGGCCTTCCCTGTTGAGGGTTTTCTTTATATAACCTTTTTTTGCTGCCTTAAGCGCATCTTTTATTTTAAGCCCGAAGATTACAGCCTTATATTTGGTTACCTCCCTTTTTAATACTTTTATTTGGCTGGTATTGATAAACGGCCGCGCCCCGTCGTGAACAAATACATAATCTATTGCCTCCTCCAAACAAGCCAAACCGTTATAAACCGAATCCTGCCTCCTTAAACCGCCCTCAACCAGCACAAGGCGCTTATCTTTTATATATTTTTTGACTAAAAGAAAATTCTTCTTTGCCGAAACAACAACGATACAGGAAATATCCTTAAGCGGCGCAAATGCCTTATAGCTGTAATAAAATAAAGGCACTCCGCCTATTTTAACAAAGGCTTTATCAGCCGCCGTTTTAAGCCTTTTCCCTCTGCCCGCACAAACTAAAATAAGAGCAAACTTCATTTAAAAAACACACACTTCTTTTTACTGCCTCAACACTTGCTTTCTTAACCCGCTTATCCCCTGATTTTGGTAAAAATTATTCTTCCGCTTGGAGACTGTAAAATCGAAGTTACCTCAACATCCACAGTCTTGCCGATAAGCCATTTGGAATTCTCAACTACTACCATAGTGCCGTCCTCCAAATAACCTATTGCCTGATTATGTTCCTTACCTTCTTTTATCAACTTAAGCGACAATTTCTCGCCGGGAAGCAATATCGGCTTAAGGGCATTAACCAAATCATTTATGTTGAGTATTTTTACTCCCTGCAGCTGGGCGATACGATTAAGATTATAATCGGTGGTAAGTATCTTGCTCTCCAGCAACTTGGCAAGTTTAACCAATTTTTCATCAACTTCAAGATGGGCATCAAATTCTTCTTCATGTATAACCACTTCTATAGCCGGTTCCTTTTTTAGTGAATGCAGAATTTCAATTCCTCTTTTTCCTTTCTGGCGCTTAAGATAGTCGGTTGAATCGGCAAGAGCCTGAAGTTCATTCAATACAAACCGGGATACTACGAATTTTGCTTCCAGAAACCCTGTCTTTACAATATCAACAATTCTCCCGTCAATGATACTGCTGGTATCGACAACAATATTTTCTTCTTTAAATTCCTGCCTGCGGAACCGGACGTAAGGAATGATAAGGTTGAATTCTTCCTTTCCTTTTAACCCTAACGTCAACCCTAAGTAAACACAAACAAGATAAATATAAGACGTAAAAGCCGCACTCATATCCTCGGGCATCTTAAAAATAACCAAAAGAAAAGTAAACATCCTGCCCAGAATCAAACCAAACATTATTCCGAACACTCCTGAAGATAACCCCTTAAGAGACACTCTTCTTGCCAGTATCTCAAACAGCACTACAACGGCCCCCAAAAACGTTCCCGCACCCACATAGACTAAAGGACTTATCCCATCAATAGCACTGCCTCCGCTAAAAGTGTAGGCAATAGTACCACAGACAACAACAAAAAAAAGACGAATTAAAGCAAGACTAAACATATTTTCACCTCCTCAATGAAACTATAACATTGTCAAAATATAAATTACAATACACAATAGACAATAAACAAATTACAACCAATATCCAATATACAATACACAAATTACAAACGGGAATGTCTGTATATTCGGTATTGTGTCCAAAGTCAAGGCCTGACCCCTTTTGCCCTCCTGCGTAAATCCAGGACTTCCTTCAACGACTCAAGGCCAACAACTTCAAAACTATAAGAATTATCGCTTATTTCCTTAAGGTTTCCCGAAGGAATAAAGCATTTCTTAAACCCACCTTTTTCTACCTCTTTTAACCTTAAGCCGATATTGCTCACCGGCCGCAGCTCTCCTGCCAGGCCTAATTCAGCGATAAAAACAGTATTTGATTCAAACGCCTCTTCTCTATAGCTGGAAACCACAGCGCAGACAGCGGCTAAATCAGCTGCCGGATCAGTTATCTTCATGCCGCCGGCAACATTTAGAAAAACATCCTGGTTAACCAAAGAAATTTTTAATCTTTTTTCTATGACAGCAACTAACAACGAAAAACGGTTAAAATCAAACCCTATAGAACGCCTCCTTACCATTCCAAAGCTGGACTTGACCACCAAAGACTGCAACTCTAAAAGTAATGGCTTTAATCCCTCCAGGATGCAACCGATACAGCTTCCGGCAACCGGTTTATCTTTATGAGGAAGAAAAATATCCGATAAAACAGTTACTTCCTTTAAACCAGCAGAGGTCATTTCAAAGACTGCTACCTCTCCGGTAGGGCCAAACCTATTTTTGCTTGCCCGCAGTATGCGGTAACTTGAAGTAACCTCCGGCTCAAAATAGAGCACACAATCCACAATATGCTCCATCATCTTCGGACCGGCAAGCGCACCCTCTTTAGTCACATGGCCGATAATAAAAAATGTTATCCCTTCATGCTTGGCTAAACGGGTCAAAAATTCCGAGCATCCCCTTACCTGACCCACACTACCCCGGGGAACTTCCAACTTAGGATGAAAAACAACCTGAATAGAATCGATAATGACGATATCAAACTTATACTCTTTAATATGTTTGTATATGTCAAAAATATTATCTTCATTAAGAATATAAAGGCCATCGAGTTCTATCCCCAGGCGTTTTGCGCGAAGGCCAACCTGCTGAGGTGATTCTTCGGCGCTAACATAAAGAACCTTATTTGCTGATGATAAAATACCGGCTGCCTGAAGCAACAGAGTAGATTTACCCACTCCCGGTTCACCCCCTACAAGAACAACTTCACCTTTTACAAGCCCGCCGCCTAATATGCGGTCAAACTCCTGCATTTTGGTAGTAATCCTTATATAACTCTTCTCTTTTATATCTTTAAAAAGCTTTGGAGTTGACTTTTCCAGGAATTCTACAAATTCATTCTTTTTCATCTCCTTACTTTGCGAAAAAGATTCCCAGCTGCTGCATTCAGGACACTTCCCGAGCCATTTAACGGTTTTATAACCACATTCTGAACAAATAAACATTGAAATAAGATTTAATTTTTCTTTAGACCAAGCGCGGGCAGCCGCAAGGTAAGAACCGGATAGATTAAAACATTTTCTACTTACGCCTTTTACCCGCAGGCTTATAAAGCAACTTCCAGGGATTATCTTTTATATCCTGAAAAAACTCATCTATTTTTTCATATAAGACATCGTCATAAAACAACATGCCTAATGTACCCTCTTTCCCCTTTATATCGGCGATTAAACCCCTTAAATCTTTGGCTACACCGTTTATGTTAACGATAGTCTCCTCTAATGATACCCCGGAATTATCTCCGGCGATAAAACCTTCTAACTTTGACACTGCCTGATGGACTCCGCTTAACACATTGAATAAAAGAACAGGATCAACTCCCCGCACAATATCTTTATCTTTTATATAAGAATCTACCGCGTAATCAGGAGGGATTATTTCCAGATATTTCTCCCCGAAAAGACTCAGGCTGTTTACAATGAATCTTGAACCTTCAGGTATGTTTATACCGTTTTCTATCTTTGTATAAACATAAACAACAGGAATCCCGTCTTCGCTCTTTACTTCTAACGTCTTTACCTCTCCCACGCCTACACCGCAAAATCTTACCGGCGAAGCTGACTTTAAGCCTTCGGCAAAGTTGA
>DAOVKQ010000065.1 GCA_030631705.1 Candidatus Omnitrophota bacterium
CTTACAATAACAATTTGTCCATCTCTTTTTTCCAGCCTTATCTCTGTAACATCTGCCTCTATTTTTTGGAGAGCGAGAAGAACATAAAGCATTTTGTCTGTTACTTCTTCGCTTGATTCGATTAGAAATAATTTTTTCAGGTGCATGGTTTAAGCTCCAAACTTTTCTCCTTTATCAATGTATTTCATCTGGCTTTGCGCTAATGAGATTTTACTCTGAAGGCTGTCTATCATTTTCTCTAACCCCCGATACTTTGCTTTTTCTTCAATCATAGTTTTATATAACACTATGGCTTCCTTGCTTCCTTCCATGAGCATAAGTAAACTCATTTCATAACCGACATTTGATTTCCTTTCCCGGATACTTAATAGCTTACCGGCTAATAATATATCAAGGTCTGCCTTTGCCTTGCCTGCCTTCTCTCTAGCTTCTTTGTATAGATTGGCAAAGTGTATCTGGCTGTTTGCTAATTTACTTAGCTCTTGTGCTTTTAGATAATCCATGTTTCTCCTTATCTTCTTCAAGGGTAAATACTACGTTCTTATTTACCAGCTCCTTCAATCTCTCCCGGAAGGCTTTTGTATCTTTAAAATGCAGGAATATCTTGTTTCCTTTTTGAGATACTGCGCCGAAATGTTTTTTATTATTCACCCTGTAAATCCAGCGTTTCTTCTATGTCCGGTCCATTTCCCAAGTCTACCTCTTGAGTTTCCTGCCGTACTCCTTGTGGCATAAACTGCACTCTCACCGCTACGACTTCTAAAACACTTCTGTTCTTACCTTCGTTGTTTTGCCAAGACCTCGACTGAAGCCTGCCTTCCACAAAAACCGGCTTTCCTTTTTGCAAATACTGATTACAGTTCTCTGCCATTTGGTTCCAAACAACAGTATTGACAAAGCAAACATCTTTTTGTGTCTGACCGGATTTATCTTTAAAAACCCTGTTGATTGCTATGCTTAAGGTTGCCACAGCTGTTCCCTGAGGAGTATACCGCAATTCCGGATCTTTAGTTAAATTTCCTACCAAAAATACTTTATTAAAAGTAACCATTTTTTTCTCCTTATTTTATCTGTTTATTTAACGTGTAAATAGCCAGGCAATGCAAAAATCTTTTCCAATGTAAGTCAAGAAAAGGCACTTTTCTATCATCAAAGCCTTCTGATTCATCCCGGCCGATTCTTAATATTCTTACATCTTCGCACGGGAATCCATTCTCAATCAATAATTGCTGGTAAGCGGAAACCTGGGTAAACATTTCAGGGAAAATACCCTTGCTGGTTTTTAAGTCTATAAGGGTATTCTTTCCGTTAAGAACACAATAGATATCGCATTGTCCTCCAAATCTGTGTTCTTCAGATACGAGTTTAAGCTCTGATTCGATAACCCGGAAATCCTGATGTTTTTTCCATTCATAGAATTTAAGCACAGCATTTTCCGCTGTGTCAAGCTGATTGGGAGTGTAATCACTTAAATCTAATTTTTCATTTTTTAAATACTGCTCAATCATATAATGCGCGCATTTTCCTATTTCTGCTTTATCGTCTACGTATTTAGCAGAGTCAATTCCCTGTAATCCCAGGTTATTAGCCCATTTTACAAGAGCCGGCTTATTCAGGATTCCCGTGATAGTCGTAACTCCCGGCACTATGGTATTATCTTTTGCCCGGTAACGAGTATGAGCCTTTACTTTTTTAGTCATTTCCTTCCTCCTCATTTACAAGATTTTGCATATTCATAGCTTGTTCCATATCAACAAGAATTAGCTCAGCTACGGATTTCTTTTTAACATCGGCTATACTCTTAAATCCATGATTCTTTAAGATTAGATGATATTGTTTCTTGCCTAGGGAAGTTAGAGCGTCTTTAAACCTATCCTGAATCCCTTTAGGCTTCGGTTTAAGCAACGTCCCCTGTTTATTCGGCTCTTTTGTGCTCTGATATGGCACAGGTCTATAATCATCATCTATTGTCCCCTCATAAGCTTTCTTCCCTATACCAAAAAATGCTACTGTTTTTTTAAACCCATTAGTTATCGCTCCCTTTAGAGCGTCAGCATGCATTTCTGATTTATGTCCACCAACGCAAGAAAAAGACACTTTCTTTTTGTCAGTAGTTCCCACTTTTATCCATGCTGTTATTTCGGTAGTTATCTCCCAAAATCCCTTACCGTTCCCCCACTTGCCTTCTATTTCTTTTAATATTTTATAATCAAATCCCCAATCTCCAATACCAATTACTTCATTAAGAACATTTACAAGAAATTGATATTGATAGCCAGTCGTATCGTAGCCTTTTCTTGTGATTTCTTTTTTTGCTTTCTCTATCGCTTCTTTTGGTAGACTATCTACTGCTTTTAATAATTCTTGATACTTTGTCATATTCACCCCCCTCCCTCCTTTTGGTTTTGTTTGGTTTAATCAATCTCTAATATAATAGCCGCATCGAAAATTCTCTGGTCTTTATGGTCTTTGTGTTTTCTGCCATTATAGCCGTATATTTTTATTATTCTTCCCTGCCCTTTCATATATTTTTTTTGATACCACAAAGCGGTTTTTTTCTTCGTAAAGGCATAAATGGGAGCAAATAATAATGTAGTTGGTTCGCATTGTTTGCTGTGTACTCTGTAAGCTATCATAATCTCTTATCCTTTACGCCTGTTGGCTAGGTTTTGTATTAGTTTCTTAATATCTTCGTTTAACGATAACCCTTTGCTCTCTTCATTTATCCTGATATTTTCCTTGGCGTGGTATTTTTCGCTTTCTCTGGCGAATACTTTGATGAACCACGACCATTGATTTCTTATAGACTTTCTGTCTTTAGCGTATTGGGTGCATACTTTAATGATAACTTTTTCCGGGAATTTAAAGGTCTTAACAAGACCGAGTTGTTTTTTAAGGCGATTAATACATTGGTAGATGTTGAAGCCGGAGGAATAGACGCTTGATAGGATTATGTCTTCTTTGGTTTTTTGTTGTTTTACTTTTTCCATACTAATTTCCAGCTTCGGTTTCCGAAGAACTTTTGTCTAATCTTCTTCGGTTTCCGAAGAACTCCGCTGTTTATATTTTGCTGTTTTACCATTTTATTACCTTTTTCGTCCTAATTCTTCTTCGGTTTCCGAAGACATATATATTAATATGCAGACTATACTTCCCGTCATCCTATTTTGAACCTTCTCTTACTAACAGTGTAGTAGAACCAGCGGTACTCTCCTTTCAATTTATACCTGCAGGAGCCTCCGTATAATCCGCCTAGCTTTGTTATTTCTGTAAAATTTGCCTTCTTTAGTTCCTTTAGAGACTTGCTCATTGTTTCCGGGCTCATTACATCTTTCATTTCTTTATATGTTAAGGTTAAAATATTCAAAGTTTTTTTATTAAATTTGCTTCTCAGATAAATATACAAAACTTTAGCCGAGCTTGATAATTTTTTCCAAGCTGGGTCTTGTAGCAAATCCGTATATACCATTACAAAACGTGGTGCTTCCGGGTCTTTCCGTTTGCTCATAAAAAAAATGACCCAAGGGGAGCGTGACTAACGCGGAAGGTCTATCTGTTGCCAGATAGAACTCTCCCCCTGGGGTTTTAAGTTTCTTGATTATATTTTGATTGTTTGTTAGCCACATTTTTATTTTACTATTAACTTACCTCTTGTCAAGGAGTTTTTAAAAAAGATATGTGCCTGTTATAAAAAAATGAATATACCAACAGACGGAAGTTATACAGACAAGAGTAAACAGAAATTTTAGTATAAATGACTTTTCGACTTTCCGGATTTTTTCCTGGAGATACCAAATAATAATAAATAACATTATGCATACTATTTTCATCTTCTACCTCCTTGGGTCATTGATACGATTCAATAATTTGCCAGATAACAAGGCCTAATAAAATGTATAGTAATAATTCCATGTTTATTTATTCAAAAAGTACAAAACATTCTTCAACCAGAAACCATTTAACCGCTTTTCGGCCTTACTTAAATTTCCTTTAGTTGGGCAGTACCGGGATTGGAGAAATTCTAAATAAGTATCATATTCTTTATGCCCGTAATCTTTGTATCTTTTTCTATTATTCCGGACAGTATTAAAACATATCTTTCGCGCGTAAGTCTCATCACCTTTAGTATCTATTGACTTTATCCCATAAGGAAACTTTTTACTATTCTCCGCTTTATAAATAGCATTTACAATTTCCTCATCAGTAAAATCCCCCGCCCACACCCCGCCTATAATGATTAGCAGGGAGATTAAGAGGGTTAGGATTATTTTTAGGAAATTCATGTCAATTCACCACAGACTTCACAAAATCTTTTAAAATCTCTAAGCCGCCCTTGTGCCAAACTTGTAAATTTTCCGATTTTAGGTTGACGGCGAATTAAAACAAATCCATATTCTTTACCTACAACATACCAGGGCCTTGATCCGGGAACTTTAAAATTGACAATCCAATCGCCTTCTTTTATTTCTGCTTTTCTCATTTTCTCTCCTTCAACCTCTCCCGGTAATATTCTGCACGTTCCAGCCAATCAGTAAAACAAAGCGCATACAGTAAGTTAGTTATCCTTGCTTCTGTGTCTATGGGGGATTCCTTCATCATCCCGCACCTCCTAAATTATAAACGCCCCGGAGCTATGGCAAGTAGACTGCAAATCCGCAGAAAGAATTCCCTGAAGATTTGTCCGGGGCATTAAAACTATTTCATATTGTTTTGCCATAGCACCCTTAATATACCATGCCTCATTTTCATTGTCAAGAAGAAAAATATTTATTTTACCTTGCAATTTCAAAAAAAATATGGTAAAAGGGATTATAAGATAAGAATGGCAATATGAATTAATAACAACGAAATAAACAGCCTTCTTGGAGGGAGGGCGGAGAGACTCGTGCCCTCCGGCTGGTAGAATTATTGTAATGTAGATATAGAGTTTTTGCTAGTAAAACAAAAAAAAACAATTAATGAGGCACGTTCCGAAGTTATTGTTGACAGTTTTAAAAAAGAAAAAACCTGCTATTGCCCTCGATATTGGTGTCGGCAAAGGATACTTACCAAGTCAATTACACAAACATAACTTACTTACGGATTATTATGGTATTGACATAATACGGCAATCAAAGTATTGCAACGAGCAGATAGATATTTTAAATTTTGAAACACCGGGAAGATACCCGCTTATTATCTGTGATCAGGTCATTGAGCATATCTATGACCAATCTCAAGCTCTCAA
>DAOVKQ010000101.1 GCA_030631705.1 Candidatus Omnitrophota bacterium
ATAACTATTGCCTTATTCCGGATTATCATTTAGAATAGGAAATTATGGAAAAAGATAAGATTAATATAGTCCTGGATACTAATATATTCGTAAATCCCGATTCAAGATACCTATTCGGCAAAACTCCCCGTGAAGCGCTGAACAATTTCCTGGAAACACTCGGTAAAAAAGAAAACGTTTGCTGTTTTATGCCTCCTTCTATTTATGAAGAACTTACAAAATTCGTAGGGTATGTGAGCATCTCCAAGAAATCAATCCTGATCAATAAAAAACCGCCTTCCAAATATGAATTGAGTATCCCTTCTCTGATGTTTTACGAACTTATTGAGGAAATGAGAACCCGCATCAATAAAGGATTAAGGGTTTCAGAAAAACACATAAGAGAAGCCCTAAAATCAAAAGAAGAACAAAACATTATAAAAAGCATGCGCGAAGAGTACCGCGTCGCCTTAAGAGAGGGTATGATAGATAGTAAGGAAGACTGCGACTTATTGATATTATCAAAAGAATTAAACGCCTATTTAGCAACCTCGGATAACGGTTTAATCTTATGGGCTCACAAGCTCGGCATAAACTGCATTACCGCCCAGGAATTAAAAACCTTTATTGAATAAAAACCCCCAAAGTAGTTTTGCCTTGGGTCTAATACTTAACGATTGAGGTGACTATCTCCCTGGTAATATCTTCTAAAGTCACTATACCCAAAGCCTTTTTTCCCCGCATTACCAGAGCGATATTTTCTCTCTGCGTCTTTAGGCTGGTAAATACATCGTACAGCTTTTGACTCTCGCCCACCTTCATAATCGGCCTTATTAATTTAATCCACTGCTCCCGGCAGTAAAATAAATCAAAGATATTTATATACCCGGCTATGGCTCTATTTTTAAATACGGGATAGCGCGTAAAGCCAAAACTTTTTGCCTTCTTTAATACCGTCTCGTACGAATCGGTGTAATCCAGGCCGGCAATCTTTATTAAAGGGGTATGAACATCTTTCACTTTAGTATCCCTGAAATCAAACACATCTTCAATGGCCTCTTTCTCTCCTCTATCCAAACCGCCTTGTGTTTCAACCTCACGAAGTATCGATTTTATTTCTTCTCTGGTGACAAAAAGGGATCTTTTTCTTTTCTTACCGATTAACAGCCTTATTAAAAGGCGGGAAACTTTTTCTATAGCCAAGACTAACGGAGCAAAAATTATCTCAAAGATTTTTATATGCCGGGAAACCTTACAGCTGAATCTTTCTTTATAAAACCTTCCGATATTTTTAGGAATTAATTCCGCGAATACAACTACAATCGGAGTAAATAAAAAAGTAATCCATATATTGCTGTTTCCAACATCAAGGTCTATCAAAAAAAGCGTAGCAAAGCTTGAGCTGATAATCACCGACAGGTTAGTTCCGATCAAAGTAGTCGCAAGAAATTTCTCGGGATTAGAAATTAAATCAAAAGCCAGCTTCGCTTTTTTATCTCCTCTGGCTACCCTATGACGAAGCTTCAAGGCATTAGCGGAAATAAACGCTATTTCGCTTGCCGCGAATAAACCCTGCAGCGCAATAAAAATAAAACACCCAAAAAGATAAATAAAAAATATCATTTTATTTTCAGAATAATACTTAGCAAACGCTTACGCGAAGCCGTATCAATAATAAACTCGTAACCGAATAAATTAAATCTCTCTTTTGACAATGGTATGCGTTCAAGCTCTGCAAGAAGTAACCCCGCAATTGTATCTTCCTTTTCGGGAAGGCTTAAACTAAGTTCCAAATTTATGGTTTTCACCGGAGCATGGCCGGAAATTTTATAGGTATCTTCGTTTATTTTCTCGATAATTTTTTGAGGAAACTCATACTCATCATAGATTTCTCCGAAGATTTCCTCAACTATATCTTCAAAAGTAACAATCCCCGCGGTGCCCCCGTATTCATCTAAAACAACCGCGATACGTTCATTGTTTTTGATAAAGACCGTAAGGATATCGTCTATTTTTCTGCTCTCCGGAACCAATATAGGCTCTTTTAAGAATAACCTCCAGTCTTTATCGGGGTTTAAGAATACATCCCTGCTGTAAAGAATCCCGACAATATTGTCCATCGAATCTTTATACACAGGGAATTTCGAATGAATTTCTTTTTTAAGAATCGTTAAAACTTCTTCTCTTGAACTTTGCGCACCTATAGCTTCAACCTCCACGCGGGGGGTTATAATCTGGCTGGCGGAAGTGTCTTTAAATTTCAGAAGATAAGTAATCATCTCTTCTTCTGCTTCGCTGATTACGCCTTGTTCTTTACCTAAGAAAAGCGCCGTTTTTAGTTCTTCTTCGGTGAAAAATCCACTTTTCTTTTTCTGTTTCAAGAAAAAGAAAGAAATATAATCACTTGATTTCTGTAATAATACAATTATCGGATTGAATAATCTGGATAAAAATCCTAAGATAGATACGGAAAAAATCGAAATCGGCTCTGCTAAATATATAGCAAAAGTCTTAGGAAATATCTCTCCCAAAAAAAGGATAATTATGCCGGAAAAAATAATAGAGAAAATAATTCCTTTTTCTCCGAAATAGTCAACGAACATCGCCGTGCTCAAAGAAGCCAAGCCTATATTTACCAGCATATTCCCAAAAACAATGATAGAAAGCAGGTAGCTGGGCCTGTCTAATAAATATTTCAGCCTTTTTGCTTTAGCTCCTTTTGTTTGCATTCTCTTCAGACGTGTTGAACTTAAAGAGAAAATCGCGGTCTCAGAAGAAGAAAAGAAAGCCGAAAAAATAATAAATATTACTATATAAATAATATTAAACATAGTGCTTTAAAAAGGTAAGTTTGGTTGAAAAAAATGCAACTGCATTTTTTAGCTTAACGGTAGGTTCTCTCATTACACTCAATTATAGCATTAAATAATTGGCTGTAAAGCTGCTTAAGAGTCAAGAACTCTCTGGTATAGTCTTTAGGAGTTTTTCAGAAACTTCTAAGAATATTGCAAAAAAAATGCTTCTATGGTATAAATAGTGCTTAAATAGTAAACAAAGTCGTAACAAAAGGAGAATTATGGGAAGACCGAAAAAAGAAATGAAGAAAATTCATGCCAAGAAAATAAAAAAAGCTAAAGAAAAAATAAAAGCGTTCCGCAAGGGAGACATTTCCTCTAAAGAATTAAACAGTTTATCAAAAAAACTTATTAAAAGACCCTCTTCATTATCTTCGGAAAGGAAATAAATCCCCGTTATTTGATTAGCCGCCGTAAACATTAAACCATGCCCTTTGCTCAAAAGGCTTCTTTTCTTTCTGTACGCATATCTGTTGGGGGATTCCGACAGGCAAAATGACTTTAATAATCTTTTCCCCGGGAATATTTAACAAAGCGGCTATCTCCCCGGCGCGCCCCTTTAACCTAAGCCATCCATCAACCCATACCGTAGCATAACCTAAGGCAGTAATTGCAAGCAGCATATTCTCAACCGCAGCCGAACAATCTTCAACCTGAAAAGAATGGCCTTCGTATACCGGAGGAGGATTTTTATCCATCAAACAAACAATAATTGCTTGAGCCTGGCGCATAGCCGGTATCGTATGCATATTGCCGATTTGCTTAAGGAGGCCTTTGTCATCTACAATGACAAAAGTAGTGGTTTGTTCATTTTTCCCTGACGGAGCGCATAACCCCGCCTGCACAATACGCGTTAGATCCTCTCGAGAAACAGGCCTATTTAAGAACGCGTCTCTATAACTGTGGCGCTTTTTTACAGCTTCAAATATATCCATAGCTTACCTCCCGTATAATCATCATGTATTGTCAAAATATCTTTTGTTTTTTAAAACTCTAAACACTAAACTCTAAATCCTAAATAAATCCAAAAAGAAACTCATAAACTACAATACACAATAGACAATAAACAAATTACAACCAATATACAATAGACAATACCGAAATTACAAACAAGAAATCTTATGCCGATTTATCAATGATTGATGTAAATATATTCTCTCCTCTAAATTATAAG
>DAOVKQ010000058.1 GCA_030631705.1 Candidatus Omnitrophota bacterium
ACAGCTTTATCAAACCAGCCACGGGAAACATCTTTTCTGCCGGCAATAATCGTTTTACTTATCCTAAACCGTAAAACAATCTGCTTATAAAGTGATGCTACCGGATTTTTACCCAACATATCTATTGTTAACGATCTGCCATAAATTATCGCTTCATATACCGCATTGGAAATTGCCAGTTTCTCCATCATGCCAATTTTCACCGGAATAAGCACATCTATATCACCATGTTTATGCAAATCGCGGCCGAATAGGAGGTCTCTCATTGTCCCACCCAAAACGGCTAATTTCCCGGATTTACTTGTAAAAAGCCGTTGAAAAATAAGGACAATTTTTTGCCAAATTTTCAAAATTCGCGATTTTGCACCAATGTTCTTTTCTCCAAAATATCTCTCCTCTAGAGCTTTTCGCGCTTTGCTTATATTCTTGTCTGAGACTTTTCTTCCTTTTAATTTGTATGGATTTTTCTTCAGCGACCATACAAAACCTCTAATCGTATCCTTAAACTTCTGAATTCTGCTTCTCTTGGAAAGATAATCTTCCGACTTAGGCAATGTTTCTTCCCTGTCAATACCAAAGAGCTTCCTAAAAGGATAATATAGCGCGTAAGGAATAGCTAATAAGCCCTGGACAATGCCTTTGGTAATATGCTCGCCGGTTACGGCACCGGTAATAATAGCAGAGGCTATGCCCAGGATAATACATTTTAAGGCGAGGGGCGGGATGGCTATGATAAAGCCATGGATGACAAATGCAGCCAATGACGTGGTATATATGCCTCTTATCAACCAGGGGTTGGAATGACCATTGTGCATAAAGGGGCTGAATATAAAAGCGACGGGAAAAACATAAAAGAAGAATTGCCCTATAACACCAAACGGATGAGCAGGGGCAAAATGCAATACTATAAGTAATGCAATACCCCAGTAAATTGCCGGAGTAAAAATTTCAAAAAGAACTTTAAAAGACATACGCGGATAAGCGGTAATCTTCTGGCCGCGGGTAAACAAGCCGCTTATACCTTCAAGCGCCTGCCTTACTTTAACATCATTAAGCGGAATAAATGCCAAGAATGTAAATATCAGGCTCCAGAATCTATATGCATAACCCATATACGCCTTAAATCCTCCGGCATCATTATCTTTACGGTAATTATTCATAAATGTTCTTACACCGCCGGAGGTAATTGCCTGCGTAAATACATATTGCAAGCTTAAGAAAATAAAACCAAAACCTAAATAAGCAAACGGAGTAAATAACAGGAAGAACCCAAAAAGGAATATAATAAAATTATAACGGGGAATAATAACTTTGTTTATGTAAAAATCAAAATTCTCTATAAGCGTCGCTTTATCCGTCCAATGAAGATTTGTACTTTTAATAAGCTGTTGGAATCTAAGTAATAGCATTTCATTAAGTACAAGGCCGGGAAATCTGTTAACAAAAGAAAGCATATAGGCGTAAACTTTTTCTCTTCCTCTGCGTAAGTTGGTATTGCGACTTAAATCAATCCTGAAACCCTGTCTTAAAGCTTCATTACCTGAGGCGCTGTCTTCTATATAGCTCATATATACTGCTGATTTTCGCAAAACGGAAAGGTCCCAAATAGTTGGGCCGTATTCAGAATGAGTCCCTGCTTTAGATTCCCCTAATAATACTCTGTTATTAAAGTTATCTTCGCTTATTCTCTGATTCGCGCTTATCGGCGTAATATTTTCATCACAAACAGTAAGCCCGGGAACGATTACCCCCAGTTTCCCCAGTTTTTCCTCTTCTTTATCGGTAAATCTTGCTATATCAAAAGGCAGAAGCATAAAATCTATGGGGTAGGCCAGATGATCCCAATCGCCGGCAAACACCGCGGCCCCTCTTTCATCCTCTTCCATAAAAGGAACGGCAAACGCCCAACGCTGAGTTTTAACGGTAACTCCGCCGCCGAATTTATGATTAAAATTAACCATAGTGCGCGCGGACTCTTGGTTCAGTTTCCAGGGTGCTGATTGATCGCTTAAGAATTCTTCATAAAGAACACGCGTATCATCATCTAAATTATTGGGGTCAATTCTGTAAGTAGCTATAAATCTTAAGTGTTTCTCAACTTCTCTGCTTAATGTCTCTGAGGAGAAATCAAATCCCTCAAACCCCGGAACTTTATGCTTTAATACCAGCTTGTATGCCAGAAGCGCTGAATCATACTGTGATTTTATTGTCTTATAATAATTAGTGGTACGGAACGCTACCCATTCCCTTAATATCTTCTTAGAGACTTTCTCTTTATCCTTGTCCATAATCCCGGCTAATTTCTTAACAGTATCTTTAAATGTTAGTTTCGTATTAAGCAACGGTTCTATCAACGCAGCTTTATTGTCTTTTTCTATATCGCTAAGTAAAGATTCCTCAAGGTATATCCTCCACTCAATGCCAAATCTTTCCTTAAGAAGCCGAAATGTAGTTTTAATTACGGGAACTTTCTTGCCACTGTAAGGATCCATAACCTTAAGCGCGTCTAAAGACTCGGCTGTGGGTAAAACAAGTTCTTTGACCCCGGTCATAAGAAAATACAGACGGCGTAAATTGTCTAAATCGATTCTTCCGAGATCGATATTGTTTTTATGGTAGTAAAAGGCCCTGTTGAAGAAATCTACTACAAATTTCTTCGCGCGCGGGTTGCTAAGTTCTGGTAACTTGTCGTTATCATCTGAATCAATGAATAAACGTAATTCTTCAGCTTCTCTTTGCCTGATAAGCGGAGAACCTTTCTTAAGCAATGTACCCTCTATCAAAAGTTCTTTAAAGGCTTCCCTTAAGAAACTATCTCCCTTTACAAGTTTAATAATTGACTCTTCCGCTAATTTGTCTGTTTTTACTTTTGCTTTTACTATTTTACTATATTGTTTAATCGTATCGAGCCCTTCTTCTTTCTCGATAGCAACAGCCCTGCCCTCAAGCATTAAATACCACCAGCTTCTTACCGACTCTCTTAAATTAATAAGGTATATTAAAATCGCTAACGGCCAGCCTATAGCCGGTAGTACTCCGAAACAATAAGATACAAAAGCGATAAATAATATAAAATTGGATATTGCCCAGTAAGCAAAATATACTTTATAAAAATGCGCTTTTTCTTCTAACGCGGAATCATTCTTCGAATTTTTTGGCCCACTGTATTTACCACGTTCTCTTATCACGGTAAGTATCATTTTTGGCAAAGTTATAAAGTGATACCCAAGATAAGGAGTTATCCTTACAATATCTCTTATCACTAAGATATACGCTCCCGCGAGCATAGCACTAACCCACACAGGAATAGACGCGAACGAAAGTCCCAGGCTTATAAGCGCCAATCCGCTAAGAAAAACTCCTACCCCTATTCTTGTTCGTCTTACTCCTTTATTTTGATGCGGGAAATCCGGAACTTTAAGGCCTTTTTCTCCGCACTTATCAACAAAGTCTCTCTTCATTGTCTTTAATACTTTCTCAGTTACCTCCTGACGCGCCGCTTCGGAAAAATCCATCAATCCATATAAATAGGAAGTAAGTTTCAGCTGTATAACCGGATCTTCTTTACTTTCAAAATACCACTCAAAAAACAGCCTGAATTCTTTATCGGTAAATACAAATTCTCCCGGTTTAAATCTCTTTCTACCCGCGCTGTAATCCTCAAACGCTTTAAACTGGTTTGTAAGCGCAAGATGAAATAAATAGGCAATCGGCTCTACAAAATACTTTTCTTTTAACTCTGTAAGTTTATCTTCATCGTCAGAATCAATTTTATTGAACTCTTCCTCAATTTCCTTTCTTCTCATAAACTCTTCAGCGTTGCCTTCTTTTAAATCTTCCGCGGGATAATATTCTTTCAGTAAATCCTCGACTGTCTTCTCATAGATACCTGCCAGATACCTCACAAAAGGCTCAATCAAACTAAAATGCGGAATAATCCTCTCTATCCGCCTGCGGACATCAACATCAATATCTTCAGTTATCCCAGCATTACCAGTTTTATTATCGTCCGCGGTATTAGAAGCCGCACTCTTGTCAGCCTTCTTTCTTATTTTATTTATCACTGTTTTTGTTAATTTAAATAACGGTAAAACGAAACCGTAAAAAAGTATTGATACGCCTGCTACCCCAATAAATATCCAAGAAGCAAGTTTAGAAAATACAATCAAAACTGCCGTTAAACTGAGTGCCGCAGATATTGCTGCTATTTTAAATTTTAGACTGCGTCCACCGATAAGCTTACCTGTTAAGTT
Source organism: Candidatus Omnitrophota bacterium (assembly GCA_030631705.1). Taxonomy (GTDB): domain Bacteria; phylum Omnitrophota; class Gorgyraeia; order Duberdicusellales; family 4484-171; genus DAOVKQ01. Next base: position 4,254 of record DAOVKQ010000058.1, read on the forward strand.
TGAAAGTTTCGCTATTGATCTAATTACCCCCGTTAAAAATAGCCCGCCTATTACTGTCCACCCTATAGGCTCAATAAAAAGAATTGCTCCAACAAAACCTAACGCTGCCATAATAACTTTATATACTATTATCCCTTTATTGCTTTTAATAAAATGACGGGCAAAAACCCATGTTGCGCCAAGCAGCATTACCGGCAAAAGAAGGGTAATAGCCGCTATCCCCATCCCAACGGCAACTGCCAGCGGTTTAAGCGTCCCCCTTTCAAGAGGCTCAAGGTAAACATTATAAAACCAGTTATTTTTATAATTATGCTCAACCTGAACACGCAGATATTCCCGCGCAAAACTCATTACTCCTCTTTCCTTATATGCCGCCCAAACATAAGGATTAAATCTATTTCTTATTTCATATTTCTTATCGCCGTTAACAAAGAAAGTGCCGCGTCTTTTTGCATAATTTTCTGCCAGGGACGTTCCGCTCAAACTACCTTTTGTTTGCTCATTTTCTTTTATCCCGTTAGAGAAAGCTACCAATTTTAATTGATCGCCATTATTGATTGAAGCTGACATTTGATCACCATCCGCGGAAATAATAAGAACTCCTGTTCTGTCTGTTTCCTGACCGTCTATAAATTGACGCATATGATAGCGAATATTGCTGCGCCACCACATAAAATTAGTTGAATTAGTAAAATCCTCTTTATCAAAAACCCACATTTCGCCGGGTTTGTCCGTAAATATCGTCAAATGCTCATAAAGCGGTTTTTCTGTGCCGACAGGAGGAAGTATAATTTTTCCAAGCCCAAGCCGTCTAAGATGTCCCGGATAATCAAAGACCATATTAGTCTGTTTAGACAATTCGAGTTCGTTATAATATAATTTTGTAACGTCAAATATCTGGCCTTCTGATAATTCGCCCAAGGCCGGCTGAATATAGCAATAATTTCCTTTATTCAATTCATAATACAACCTTCCATCTAAACGCATTGCTATTTCTTTTACGCTCTTTTTATTCCAACGAGTATCATCCATATCATAAACTAACTTTCCATCTACGAATCTCAAGTTATAAATCCGGGCTGCCCAGCCGCTATCTTGCCAGTTATTGATTTCGCATTCCCCTAAACCAAAGAATCTATTTTTGACTAAATACTTTGTAG
>DAOVKQ010000027.1 GCA_030631705.1 Candidatus Omnitrophota bacterium
AAACCCTAAGGAAACCATCAAACACAACCCTTTTATCTTCGGAAACAAAATCGGCGCTGTCATCACCGATAGTAACTGTCAATGATTCAAAAAGAGCCTCTTTCATAAAAGATATCACAAATCTCTTCCAGATAAGCTCATAAAGCCTCTCCTCGTCATGAGTTAAATATTCCCTTATGGAATCCGGCTCCCGCCGGCTGGAAGTGGGCCTTATGGCCTCGTGAGCCAACTGTGCTGATTTCTTTTCTTTGTGCTTATATTCCTTCTCAGACAAATAATCTATGCCGAATTTATCTTTGATAAAAGACTTTACCTCATCTTTTGCCTTATCGGCAACGTGAAAAGAATCTGTACGCATATACGTAATTAAACCTAACATTTTATCCTTAATTTCTATGCCTTCATATAACTTCTGGGCAACTACCATTGTTTTCTTTGAGGAAAATCTTAATTTATTGAAGGCATCCTGCTGTAATAAGGATGTAGTAAACGGAGGCGGCGGGTTACGTTTAAATTTTCTCCTGGAAATTCCTTTAACAAGAAAACAACTTTTCTCCAAAGCTTTTAACGCTTCAAGGGCGTCTGCTTTAGCAGAAAATACCGCTTTAGACCCGTTGAACTTTTTTAATCTTGCCTTGAAAGCCGTATTGCCTTTTTTAAATAAAGCCTCCAATTCATAGGTTGTCTTGGGAACAAACTTCTGTATTTCGTTTTCTCTTTCTACGATAAACTTTAGCGCTACCGATTGAACTCTTCCCGCAGAAAGGCCTCTCACTATTTTCTTCCATAAAAGAGGTGAAAGATAATAACCAACTATCCGGTCTAATATCCTGCGCACCTTCTGGGCATTTACCTTATTTATATCCAGCTCTCCCGCGGAACTAAAAGCCTCTTTAACCGCCGACTCCGTTATTTCATGAAAAACAATCCGGTAAAATTTCCTACCCTTTGAATCAAGAATATTCCTTATGTGCCAGCTTATGGCTTCACCTTCTCTGTCAGGGTCAGTGGCTAAATATATTGCTTCTTTACCTTTTGCTTTCTTTTTAAGAAGACCGGCTATCTTTTTTCTAGAGGGAATAACACGGTAAGAAGGAACAAACCCTCCCTCAATATCTACGCTTAGAGAGCGTGAAGGTAAATCTACGATATGCCCCATAGAAGACGTGACTTCATACTCAGCCCCTAGGATAGAAGCAATTGTCCTCTCTTTGGTGGGCGATTCAACAATAACTAAATACTTACTCATGACTTAGTCGTGTGTCGCGAGTAATGCGTATTGAGTGAAAACAATTAATTTATAATATTTTCTCAATACCATATACTCAATACTATTACACTTTAACAGTTTGATAATTCAACTCTTCCAGTATATCCTCCAGGCAATCAACGAGCTTTGCGCCTTCTTTTATTAATCTGTGGCTGCCTTTGCTTAAAGGAGAATCAGCCTTGCCGGGAAGAGCAAAAACTTCTCTGTTCTGCTCTAAAGCACACCGCGCAGTAATTAAGGCTCCGCTTTTTTCCGCCGCCTCGACAATAAGCACTCCTTTTGACAATCCGCTTATTATCCGGTTACGACGGGGAAAATTCTCCCGCAACGGCATCTCCCTTAAAGGAAATTCCGATATCAAAACGCCGGATTCTGATATTTTTTCAGCCAATCCTTTGTTCTGAACCGGATAAATATTAAGAAGACCGCTGCCCAAAACAGCAATCGTCCTTCCTCTCTTTAATGCCGCTTTATGCACCGCTGTATCAATACCTCTGGCTAATCCGGAAACTATTACCATACCTAAGCCGGAAAGCGAAAAAGAAAATCTCTCGGCCATTGATAGACCATAAAACGTTGCCCGGCGCGATCCGACTACGGCAAAACAAAATTCCCTTAATATCTTCCTGTCACCGCGTAAATATAACACTAACGGCGGATAGTACAGTTCTCTCAACAGCTCAGGATAATCATCATCAAATAAATCAATTATAGAAACTTTTTCTTTCTCTATCAGCCCAAGCTCCTCCTCAAAACCCTTAGAATCCCTGTGAGATAAAATATTGTCCGCATCTTTCTCTGTTAATCCGGCAGATAAAAAATCCGCTCTTTGCGCTTTGAGAATCTCATCGCTATCTTTGAAATAGTCGACGACTATTCTTAACTTATCGGCAGAGAAAAATTTTATTATATTGAGCAGGACTAAAGATCTTTTAAACATCTGCTAAAATCCTGGTTATTTCTTCCACTACCTGAGAGGGACTGGACCGGCCAGTGTCAAGACGCAAACGCACCTGCCGGTAAAAAGGCTCCCGCAAAGTAAGAAGTTCTTCTATCTTAGCCTGGGGATCAGAAACATTTAACAACGGCCTCATCTTTTCATTTCTTACCCGCCCGTAAATAATTTCAGCGCCGGCCTGTAAACAAATCGTAACGCCTGTGCGGTTGAGGATATCCAGATTCTCTTTATCCATTACCACGCCTCCTCCGCAGCTCACTACCAGATTCTTATTTTGAGAAATCTCCTTCAAGATATCTTTCTCTATTTTCCTAAAATAAGCTTCACCCTTACCAGAAAAAATATCCGCGATGCTTCTCCCGTCTCTCTGCTCGATTGCCTCATCCATTTCCAGAAATTTTTTCTTTAGGCTTACGGCAAGCAATTTGCCTACGGTAGTCTTCCCTGTCCCCATGAATCCTACGAGATATATATTTCTATCCATATTCATACCAGAAATCTATACTATAATAAAAACTTTGTCAAGTTTTATCGAAGAAAATTAACCTTGCATATAGATAATAGAAATGCTATTATTTATACAAATAACCATAACCATCTGGATGAAAAATATAATTAATTGAGGAGAATATGATGAAAGATGAAATGGATATCCTGAAAGAAGTCGGGACTACCGCTGCCGCGCACGGCAGCATTGCCCTTTCGGAAATTCTAGGAAGAAAAATAATTCTTAAACTTCCATCGGTAAGCATTCTCCCCCAGAAAACAGCACACGACGATATCCCCATACAAGGTATGGTATTAACAATGCAGGTTCAGATTTTAAGCGGACTCCAGGGAAAAATAGTCTTTATGCTGGAAGAACAAAGCGCTTTCAAATTGATAGATATGTGCTATAAAACAAAAAACTCCGATGATAAAAAAACAGGACTATTCACTGAAATGGGAATGTCGGTAATAAAAGAAATAGGTAATATAATCATATCCAGCTATATAAACTCATTGAGTTTCTTTATAAAAAAGCCGATTATTCCCTCGTTTCCTATATTAATTAATGCTCCTTTTAAAGAAGTAATAAGCAACCTTATGCCGGGATATAAAGACGAAAATTACATATTGGTAGTCGAAGCTGTTTTTGAAGAAGAAGAAAACAAAATTAAAGGAAATTTCTGGTTGATTCTAACTCCCGGCGCAGCTGAGGAAATCAAAAAAGCCTGTAAGGACATGCTCAAAAATATATGACCCGATATGGAAGAAGAATCCACAAACGAAGCCAACATCCTTTTTTTAAGTTCTGACATTCAGGTAAAAGAATATTCAGAAAGCCTGCTTAAAGGTGAAGGCTATATGATAAATAGCCACGACAAAACAGAATCTTTCCTGGCCGACTTAGAAAATAAACCTTTTGATCTCATCCTGATGGATTTCAAAGGAGAAAATGTAAACGGCAGTGAACTATGCAAAAGCATAAGGAATAACTTCATGCTCAGGCACATCCCGATTATCCTTCTTATCGAAAAACACCATACCATAGATAAAATTAAAGGTATCTACGCCGGTGCTGATGATTATATCGAGAAACCCCCCCAGGCCGGTGAACTTCTAACCCGCGTTAAAGCAAGCCTTTGGCGGGCACAAAGGGATTTAGACGCTAATCCTCTAACGAAATTGCCGGGAAACGCGTCCATTCTTAGAGAACTGGAAAAAAGAATAGCTGATAACGAAATCTTCTGTGCTGCCTATGCTGACTTAGACAAGTTTAAAGAATATAACGATTACTATGGTTTCGAATGGGGAGATAAAATAATCAAACACACAGCATTTACATTATCCAATGCTATTAAAATAATAGGTAAAGATACTGATTTCGTAGGCCATATAGGGGGAGATGACTTTTTATTTATCACTTCACTCGACACCGTTGATGCCGTTTGTAAAAAAGTAATAGCCGATTTTGACGCCAGCATATCTTCATTTTACAGAAAGGAAGATAAAGAAAAAGGCTGCATCACGATCAAAGACAGAAAAGGTATAGTGGCTAAAATACCTTTTATGACTATTTCTATCGGCGCCGCAAGCAACTATAAGCGCTCAATAACCCACACCGGCCAAATTATACAGATTGCCACGGAACTAAAAACATATTCAAAAACATTCCCCAAAAGTATCTACATTATCGACCGCAGATCAGACAACTACAAATAATGAAAATTCGATCCTGAGCGAACGAAGTAAGCCAAAGGGTAATATTCGGACTGGAAGGATAGACTTTACTATCCTTCGTTTCGGTAAGGAACTATGAAGAAAAAACTTGGCAATAAATTATTAGCGCGATTAAGATATTAATCTGACCCTATGCCGCCAGCGGTATTGTGCTTACTTTACTAAAAGCCAAACCTGACTCAAAAATGTTACCTTTTTGAGTACTCCAGATCACTTTTCCTTTAACAAAAAAAGGAGCTATATTAGAAAGTACTTTAAATTCCCCGGAAAAGCTTTCTTCTTTATCCAAAGCATGTTTTGTGACAACGCGCATACCACCTGTGCTCAGATCCTGGATTTCAACATCTTCTTTTCTGTCTTTTAGAGACAAATGTGTCTTTTCGCTTAAATCACAACGGCTGAATTTTCTCTTCTCATCCATTGTTCCCCTCCTTTTTGGTTTTTTCCTCTCGTGTTTCTTTTATACCTTCTACTTCTCCCTGGGAAAATATTTCAGTTAAATCAATGAGAGTAAGTAACCGGTCTTCCAATTTTCCTATCCCTTTTAAATACCTCTGCTGAACTTCTGTAGTAATTAATTCAGGAGTCTGATCGATATCTTCTACGGAAAGCCGCAAGACTTCCGTCACTTCATCTACAATCATTCCCACGATATTATCTTCTATTTCGACAACCACAATTCTTGTTTTATCCGAACGGCCAGCCGCCTTCAAGCTTAATCGTTTAGCTAAATCAATAACAGCTAGAATTTGCCCGCGTAAATTCATTACTCCTTCGATAAAAACAGGAGCTCGCGGCACAGGAGTAATCTCAACCATACGCACAATCTTTCTTACCTGATTTATCTCAACGCCAAACTCCTCCGTTCCAATCTTAAAAATCACCAACTGTAATTCCTGCAACTGAGAAGATTCTCCCATATCCTAACTCCTTAATCTCGGTGAAGGTGATAAACTTATTTCACCCTCTCCAACTCTATATACAGTTTATTATACCACAATAATTATTTTATACAAAATAAGAAAATTTGGAGTTTCCCCAAAATTTTTATAATAACCAAATAATTACCAATAACCAAAATCCCAATAAAATCAATACATTTCCTGCTTGGTTATTGATTATTGTCCTCCTTCGTTAAAACTTCGGAGAGACAATCTCGCTGAAGCCTTGGCGAAGGCGGATTGAATTGGGAAATGTCCAAAATAAGAAAATAGGGCAAAGGAATTATCCTTTGCCCTATTTTTAATCAACAAATTTTTCAAATCCTTTTCTTAATACTTAAACGCTATTTCCGCGCTGGCAAATGTAGCCGGATCTGAAGTATCTACATAAAAATCTTGCGGTATAAAATACCAATATTTAAAGCTAGTGTTAATATTTTTGTTGATTTTGTATTTTATGGCAAAATAAGGGCAATGGCCTCTTACATAACCGTCACCTCTATATGCACTACCCCCGGCTAATTTTTCAAACGCTACTGCGTAATCATAACCTAAGGTAACCGAAGTCTTCTTAAAAGGAGTAAATGTAGCCATAAGCCGGTACAGTTGTATATTCGTCCAGTCAGCAAACGTTTTTTTCTCTGTAGACTTAAATATGTAGCCAATAACAGCATTAGGCGTAGGCAAGCGCTGATAAATCGCTTTCCAGCCTTCATTTTTGGAAGTGTCGGGATCATCACCGGAAAGAAAGAAGCATCCCGCGGTGAATTTAGGCTTCCATGCCGCGTCTTTCATTGTGTAATCTATATACGCATGGCCGCCCCAAGCTTCTAAATTATTACCGCCATTCTTGCCGTCTTGATAGGCTAACTGCAACCTTAATGTTGTGGCATCATCTAACTTATACTTAAGGTAGGAGCCTATCATATCCAACTCTGTCTTGTTGTCATATTTTTCAGACATATTGAAATAATAAGGCTCCACATAAAGCTTATCGTTGACTTTGCTTTTTAGGACAATACCGAATGCCTTATTATCAGACAAGTTGAGTTTTTGCCCCTTCTGTTGGTTAAAACGGGAAAACTTATTGTCCTGATAGTCATTGTCAATAACGATGAAGTCAAGAGTATTGGCATCGTCTATTGCCCAGCGCGCCCTTATAGCGTCAAAAAAGAAACTTCTGGAACCGTCTGCTCCAGTACCATCAATAAGAATAAACCCGTTGGCATACTGGCCTTTAAAATCCTGGCGCCCGATCTTCAAGGTAACATCGGAATCAAGAATATTCTTTAATTCTAAATAAAAATTGTCGAAAAATAATTCGTGTATTTCATATGTTGTATCCTTGTTTTTCCCAACGGTATTAGCTCCATAATAAACCTTGGGCCGGCTTTCATTAGTTAATTTCATAAAGAAATTGCCGCCTTCGGTAAAACCTAATTCTCCTAAATTAAGTTTACCCCATACTGAAGTCTTAATGCGAAAATAGTTTCTTTTATCGCTTTCATCATCATCGTTAAGGTTAAAATAGTTATCCGCATACTCCCAGCGCAAACGTTCAAAGAAACCTACTTTTAGATTCATCCCTTCTCCAGCGAAGGAATACTGAGAAATTCCCGCTAAAAGGAGCACAACAAAAAAACCCAAAATTAGCTTCCTGTTCATGACTTCACCTCCCTCCAAATCTCTAACCATCATTACCGGATACTGCTAGTAAAATTTTAGCATAATCCGCAAAGAGATGTCAAGTACTTATATCCTTTTTATATCTTTTATATTCTTATATTCTTTTCTAATACTACCTATAGTATATAGGGTGTTTTCTTATGCTAACTATAGTATAT
>DAOVKQ010000109.1 GCA_030631705.1 Candidatus Omnitrophota bacterium
GAGCGTTTACTTTATTTTTTATTGTCGGCGTTTCATCCATGATGTCATAAATCCTTTTCGAAGCAGCTATTGCCTGCTGATTTATAGAATAAACGGCTGAAAGTTTCTTAAACGGCCTTATCATCGACATAAGCGAGCCCAAGAAAAGACCGAAAACACCAAAAGAAAGCCTACCTTCCACAACGTCCTTTCCGGCAACCAACAGAATTGCTACCGCGCCTAGAACTCCTATAAATTCGGTCAACGGCGAGAGCGCCAGCGCCCGCTTAATACTCTTAAGGGTGAATTTATAGTATTGCTGATTGATTTCTTTAAATCTCTCATATTCATAATCCTCCCGACAGAAAACCTTAACGACATACGCACCCTGAATAGTCTCGGCAAGGAGTGAATTAAGGTCAGCCATCCTCTTCTGCATCTCCAAAGAAAACTTCTTGATGCGTTTACCTAATTTTATTACCGGAAAAATTATTAAAGGAAAAATTACAAAGGATATTAAGGCCAATTTCCAGTAAATATAGAAAACCAAAAACGTAAACATTATTATCTGCATAGATTGATAGATAAGATCGGTAAGGCCGTAGGAAATCGCGTTGGTTATAAGGGCTACATCGTTCGTTATCCGGGAAATCAACTCCCCGGTTCGTTTCCTGCCGTAAAAATCCAGAGACAACTCATGGAACTTACTATAAAGCCTATTTTTAACATCCCTTATACAACGCTGGCCCACAACACTCATAAAATAATTCTGCAGAAAAAATAAAATTCCCTTAAGAAAATATACAAGTATAAGGACGACTGCCATCATTCTAAGAATAGTCATCGGCGGCAAAGAATTTAATTTTCCTACAAGATTAGCCACAAAAACCGGAACTTCATGAGGAATGATGATTTGTTTATCGGTAAGAACCCTGTCACTTAAAGGTATTATCATACCTAAAGAAATACCGTCGAAAATTGTTGAAATCAGCATACAGACCGAGGCAAAAACCAACAACCCGACATGAGATTTTACAAACTTAAGAAGTTTTAAATAATCCCGCATTTAATCCCCTTTATCCAAATAAGATACGAAGAATTTTATCACATTGATTGACTTTTCTCAAGGTATTTGATAATATCTTTGGGACTGTTGCAAAATGCAACAGTCCCTGATTACACCGATTAAAACCCGATTACAGCGATATACTATATAGAAATCAATCACTGTAATCTTTTAATAATCTCTGTAATCAGGGTCATTCGATCATTTGTTGTAATTATATTGTTCTCATCAAGTTACAGAATATTCATCACCTTTAATAAGAATGGCCCAAAAAAAGACTAAAATGCGTTTACGCGTAGGAATTATTGGAATAGGCAGAATCGGCCGGTTTCATTACCGTATCTATAAGAAAATTAAAGGGATAGGCAAGATATGTCCGGTAGATACAAACCCTAAAACTCTTAGCTTAGTTACTGGCGATTCTTATTCTGACTACAAAAAACTACTGGGGAAGGTTGATTTGGTAAGTATCGCCACCCCTACTGCCAGTCATTTTGAAATTGCCAGTTTCTTCTTGAAAAATAGAATACCGGCCTTGGTTGAAAAACCATTGACCAACACCCTTAAAGAAACGAATAAACTGATCGACCTCTCAGGGAAGAAGAAAACGCTTCTCTTTGTGGGCCATGTCGAAAGATACAACAACGCCTATCTTGCCATAAAAAAACTAATAAAACACCCCAAATTTATCGAGTGTCACAGGCTTAGTTTCTACCCTAAACGATCGCTTGATATCAGCGTAGTCCTGGATCTGATGATCCATGATCTGGATATCGTTCTTGATCTAGTCAAGGACCCTATTAGTAAAATAGAAGCAAAAGGAGTGAGGGTACTCTCTAGTAAAGAAGATATTGCTAATGTCCGGATTGCCTTCAAAAACGGATGCGTTGCTAACATAACAAGCTCCCGTATATCGGCAAAGAAAGAACGCAAACTAAGAATTTTTACGAAAAATTGCTATATATCCTTAGATTATGCCCAGCAGAAAGTAGAAATTTACCAAAAGAAAGGTAAACAAATAATCAAAAAAACTCTACCGATAAACAAGAAACAGCCTCTCGAAAAAGAAATCTCTGAATTTGTTAACCTGGTCAGGAAAAAAGTTTTTACCCTGGAATACGCCAAAAAAGCAAAAGATGCCCTGGCGCTTTCCCTGATAATCCAGAAGAAAATAGAAACCCATACATGATAAACACGGGTAGGGGCGGGGTCACCCCGCCCGGATAATAATAAAGTAATCGGGCGCGGAAACCGCGCCCCTACAATAGGCAATATTATTGCGTATTTCAAATATCAAACAACAAAACAAACAAACGAATCGCAAAATACACCGGGCAAAAAAATATGGCAACGCAATTATCATAACCACATTATCCGTAATGATGAATCGTTAATCAATATCCGTAATTATATTATTAATAACCCGGCAACATGGGAAAAAGACGAAAATAATATAAATATACCTGTAGGGACAGGTTTGTAACCTGTCCTTTATAAAATAATTAAAAACGACAATTTGAAAATTATGCAAATTCATAACCAGCCAATCAACCGGATAAAATCTTCGGTTTTGCCGGTTATTTTTATGTTAGAAATGGGGATACAGACATGAAAAAAGTTATTATTATCGCCGGAGATAAGTCGGGTGACCTCTACGGAGGTTATTTAAGCAAAACATTAAAAGAAAAATTTCCTAATATAGAAATATACTCTTTCGGCGGAAAGTGCTTAGGTGAACATTCAAAGCAAATCACTAATCTTTTATCACACTCTGTATCGGGTATCTTTGAGGTTTTTACCTCACTAAAAAAACTCATTGATATATTCAACTTCAGCTATGACGAAATAAACAGAATTCAGCCGGATTTGGTAATACTTATAGATTTTCCCGATTTTAACCTCCGCCTGGCAAAAAAAATAAACAAGAAATATCCTGTTTTTTATTATATAAGCCCGCAATTATGGGCATGGAGAGAGAATAGAATAAAACAAATTAAAAAGTACATCACCAAAATGATTGTAATTTTTAAATTCGAACAGTTTTACTACAAGAATAAAGGAATAAACGTCCTTTATTTCGGACATCCTTTACTGGAAATAATTAAACCGGCAAATTGCGAAAGAAAAAAAATTATTTCCTTTCTTCCCGGTTCACGCAGGAACGAAATAAAACGCCACTTACCCATAATGCGGGATGTAAAGCAAATTTTAGAGAAAGACCTTGAATGCTATAGTTTTAGAATAATAAAAGCGGAAAATATTGATGATAAAATCTATCAGATGCTTGCCCCCAACATAGCAATAGAACCCCGCTGTTACAAAGCGCTTGAAGAATCCGAATTCATCATAACCTCATCAGGAACCGCTACCGTAGAAATTGCTATCCTGGGAATCCCCTACTTAATAATCTATAAAGTAAACCCTCTTAGCTGGCAAATTTTAAAACGAATGGTACGAACTAAATATGTAGGCATGGTTAACATTTTGTCGCAAAAAAAGATAATTGAAGAATTGCTGCAGAATGATGCTAACCCGCGGATAATCGCAAGCGAAACTCTCCGCTGCATAACAAATCGAAAAGCTCACCAAAAAATGCAGGAAAATTTAAGGAACATAAAGGACATCCTATCTCCCCGCGAAGCTATCAGCTCCTTCGCCAACTTTATCGGACAATACCTTAATCTTTAATTCAGGATACAGCTTTAGCCCGGCAAAACAGATATTTTTTCACTCCGAACACGATTTTGCCTTCGGCACGCAAAAAACGACTAAA
>DAOVKQ010000082.1 GCA_030631705.1 Candidatus Omnitrophota bacterium
AAATACAACACCTGGATTCAGACGGATGCCGCGATCAATCCCGGTAATAGCGGAGGCCCTTTGGTAAATTTAAATGGCGAAGTTATAGGTGTGAATGTCGCTATTATTACCCGTTCAGGAGGGTATGAAGGTATTGGGTTTGCCATACCGGTTAACCGGGCAAAACGGATTTTAAGCCAATTGATTAAAGGGGAAAAGGTTCTTTACGGTTGGTTAGGCGTTAGTATTCAGGATTTAAACCAGGATTTGAGGAATTATTTCGGCATTAAGGAGAAAGAAGGAGTTATAGTTGTAAAGTTGTTTAAAGATTCTCCTGCTGATAAAGCCGGCATAAAAGAGGGCGATTTAATATTAAGTTTGGACGCGCGGCCGGTAAGTAATACGCGGAACCTTGTAAGTCTTGTTACTTCTGCCGAGGTGGGAAAAACGTCGTCAGTAAGAGTCTTAAGGGGTGGTAAAGAAATAACTTTGGATATAAAAATCGGCCCCCGCCCTGAAGATATCGCAAAAATTGAAACTGTAGAAATCATCGGTTTTCGCGGTATGGAAGTTGAAGATTTAACTTCATACCTGCGTAAAAGGTTTAGAATCCGCGAGAAAGAAGGGGTGATTGTGGTAAATATAAAAGAAGATTCACCGGCAGATAAGGCCGGTTTGAACATGGGAGATTTAATTATTAGGATAGGAGATAACCGGGTAAAAAATAAAGAAGATTTTGAGAAAGCCGTCTTGAACATCAGCGGTAATTGTCTGGTAAAAACGAACAGAGGATATTTTGTATTGAAGGAAGAATAGTTGGAAGAATATAATAACGCTTTAAAATACTGCTTTCTTTTATTAAAATACCGGTCAAGAACCAAGCAGGAAATAACCAGGCGTCTGAAATTAAAAAAGTATCCTGTCTCTATCATAGAGGCAGTTACGGAGTTTCTCCAAAGCCGTAATTTTATAAATGACTGTGAGTTTGTTTTTTCTTTTGTAACAGAGAGATTAAAAAAAGGTTTCAGCTCAAGGAGAATATCTTTTGAATTAAAACGCTTAGGAGTAGCGGATGAGCTTATCGAAAAAGCGTTAGCAACAATAGACAGAGATCAATATATGGCGATGATTCGGAGGATTGGACTTAAAAAAGTCAGTGATTATAGAAATAAGGATAATATAAGACTAAGAGTTTTTCGCTATCTTAAGCAGCGTGGTTTCGCTGCCGATGATATTGAAGGAGCCCTGGATGATTTATCGCAACTGTAGGCGGAGATAGACCGTTCGGCTAATATACAATCGCCGTAAGTGATACGAAGATGAAAGCCGATAAATTACGAGATTCATATTTGACGTTTTTTAAAGCCAAGGGCCACATAGTATTTTCTTCTGATTCTTTGGTTCCTCAGGATGAATCAGTGTTTTTTACTTCCGCGGGAAAGAATCAGTTTAAGCCTTATTTCCTGGGAGAGAAAAAAGACGTGGTTCGCGCAGCCAGCTCGCAGAAATGCTTAAGAACTGCCGATTTAGATGAAGTTGGAAATACTCCCTATCACCATACTTTCTTTGAGATGCTGGGAAATTTTTCTTTTGGTGATTATTTCAAGAAAGAGGCAATAGAGTTTGCCTGGGAATTTGTTACGAAAGAGTTGAATCTTGAAAAAAAATGTTTGTGGATTTCGGTCTTTAATAATGATTTTGAAGCTTTTGACATTTGGAAAAACCGTATAGGAGTTTCTCCGGACAAAATTAAGAAATTAGGCGAAAAAGATAATTTCTGGCCGGCCAATGCGCCGGCATTTGGCCCTAACGGACCTTGCGGGCCGTGTTCGGAGATTTTTTTCGGTAACACCTGGGATGAAGCCGTTGAAATTTGGAATTTGGTTTTTACTCAGTTTGACCGCACGGGAAAAGATCAGCTTGTCCCTTTGCCCCAGAAGAATATTGATACCGGAATGGGCCTGGAAAGAATGGCCGCTGTACTTCAGGGTACAAAATCTAATTTTGAAATAGATATTTTAAAGCCGATAGTTTATATTGTAGAGAAAAAAACAGGAACCGACCTCAAGAATAATTCCCGGCATGCAAGGCTGGTTTATGCCATTGTTGATCATGCCCGCGCAGCAACTTTTTCCATATCTGACGGGGTATTCCCTTCTAATGAAGAGAGGGGTTATGTAATAAGAAAATTGATCCGCAAGGCTTGTTGGCACGGCTATAGCATGGGGGTAAAAAAACCTTTTATCCACGAATTGGTTGGCCAATTTGCTGAATGCATGAATAAACCCTACCCGGAAATTATGCAGAATAAAGAAAAGATATCAAGCATAATACGCGGCGAGGAGGAAAAGTTTCTTTTTAATATCAAGGGTGCCAAGAGTCAGTTTCAGATTGTCGCTCTTAATTTGAAGAAACAAAGCGGCTCAAAAATAAGTAGCGATATCGCTTTTAAATTGTATGATACTTATGGGCTGCCGTTGGAATTAACCAGGGAGTTGGCTCATGGTTATGGATTGGAAGTTGAAGAAAAAGGGTTCCATGATTTGTTGAAGAAACAACGTGAGATTTCCCGCAAGGGTAGTATGTTTAACGATACTATTTTTACCCGCAAAGATTACGATTTAGATGATGTAAGCGAATTTGTTGGTTATTCTTCCCTGAGGCAAGAATCGCGGATAATAAGGATTATAAAGGACAAAACAAGAATTAATAATCTTTGCTGCGGAGCGGAAGGCATTCTGGTTTTGGACAAGACGCCGTTTTATGCTATTTCCGGAGGTCAGTGCAGTGATAAAGGTATTATTAAGACCGCAAACGGCAAATTTGCCGTTAAAGATGTCCAAAAAATTAAAGACGCAATAATCCATATAGGGTCAGTTTCCGAAGGTGAAGTCTCTATTGGAGGATGCCTGGCTGAAGTAGACAGCGCCAGGCGTCGGGCTATAATGCGGGCGCATACGGTAACTCATCTTTTGCAGTCGGTATTAAGAATGGTTTTGGGCGGGCACGTGGAGCAGCAAGGTTCTTTTGTGGATGAGGATAGGCTGAGATTTGATTTCAATCATTTTAAGGGTTTAAGCCCTGATGAGTTGCGTAAAGTTGAAGATGCGGTTAACCGGTTGATCTTAAAGGGTGAGCGAATCAATAAAGAGATTCTGACTTTAAAACAAGCAAAGAGCCAGGGAGCATTGGCTTTTTTTAAGGATAAATACAAATCCCGGGTGAGAGTTGTGAGTATAGCCAATTACAGTAAAGAGCTCTGCGGCGGTACGCATCTTGACTTTACATCGGAGGCGGGGATTTTTTGTATTGTAAGTGAATCTTCAATCAGCAGCGGAATAAGAAGAATTGAAGCCCTGACCGGTAAAAAAGCTTACCGGAAATTAGCGTTTTACAAGGATATGGTAAAAAGGCTTTCGTCGTTCTTGAAAGTTAAAGATGAGGATGTTTTGGAGGCATTCCATAGTACTGAGAAGTTTGTTAAATCGTGCAGAGAAAGGATTGAAAGTTTACAGAAAGATATAATTGTTTCCGGAATCGATGACATACTTAAACAAAAAACTACTGTTGCCGAAATAGATATATTTATTCATGAATTTAAAGGCGAACCTTATTCAAATCTTCTTTATGCTGCTGATCTTATCCGAAACCGCTTTGAGAAAGCATTTATCTTCTTCGTTTCGTCGTATGAGAAGAGAAAAATTTTTATTTGTGCGGCTACACCCTCTTTAACTAAACCAGGAGTATCAGCAGGTAAGTTTGTTAATAAATACCGCGATGAGCTCGGGTTAAAAGGAGGCGGGAGGGGTTTAACTGCTCAAGGAATCCTTCTCAATGTTGATGATCTAAAATTAATTAAAGATAAGGTCAGAGAATTTTTACTAAGCGAGGCAGGTAAATGAGAGTATTACGCGACGTTAACAGTTTAGACAAACTTCTTATAACGACAAGGAACAGAAAAAATCACATTGTTGAGAAGGTAGCTAAAATTTTAAAGGCTGTTAGGGATAAAGGGGATGAATCGCTGATTGAGTATACAAAGAAGTTTGATAGAGTTAAATTGACCCAAAAGGAGCTTAAAGTCAGCGAGCTCGAGATATCATCGGCTTTTAATGAACTAAATTCCCAGTTAATTAATGCTATTAAATTGAGCATGGATAATGTATATAAATTTTATCGTTCGCAGATGCCTAAGCCGGTGAAAATGAAAGAGGACAACGGAAAATCTTTAAAAGTTCAGTATAGGCCGATACAGCGCCTGGGGGTGTATGCTCCGGCTGGCAGCGCTCCTTTGGTTTCAAGCGTATATATGAGTGTTATACCGGCATTAGTTGCCGGGGTTAAGGATATTGTTCTGGTATCGCCGCCGACTGACAAAAAAATTATAAATCCTTTTATTCTTGCCGTTGCTTCCATGCTTAAGATAAAAGAAGTTTATAAAATCGGCGGCGCTCAGGCCATAGCCGCTTTGGCTTTCGGAACAAAAACCATAAAGAAAGTCGATAAAATTATAGGCCCGGGTAATGAATTTGTTACCGAAGCAAAACGGCAGGTTTTCGGTAATGTAGCTATTGATATGCTTGCCGGGCCCTCAGAGATCGTGATT
>DAOVKQ010000106.1 GCA_030631705.1 Candidatus Omnitrophota bacterium
GGTAAGATAAGGATTATCCCAATCGCTGAATATTCCCAGACGTTTAAAGTCTTTTTTCTGGCGCTCGACAAATTTTAAGGCGAAATTCCTTGCTTTTTTCCGGAAATCAACGGTATTAACGTCTCCTTTGCTTAGATTTAATTCTTTAAGAAGCTGATGTTCTACCGGAAGGCCGTGACAATCCCAACCGGCGACAAACGGACATTGATACCCATTCATTGATTGAAATTTTAGAATTATATCCTTAAGTATTTTATTTAAGGCATGGCCGAGATGGATAGGTCCGTTGGCATAGGGAGGCCCGTCATGAAGAATAAACTTTTTACGATTTTGGCCCTGTTTTTGCAAAGTTTCGTATATATCCAGCTCTTTCCAGTAAGATAGTATCTTTGGCTCTAAAATGCCAAGATTAGCTTTCATGGGGAATTTAGTAAGAGGAAGATTGAGCGTATTTTTATAATTCATTTTAAAAACAGGAATATTTTTTGAATTCTTTAACGCGCCTGGAGATATCATGCTTGTTTATACGGTCTAAACGCCTAAGACTGAAATCTTCAACGGCAAACGTAGCCATGATACTTCCGTATATAACGGCAGATTTCAAACTCGCGTTATTTATTTTCTTAACTGTTGATAAAAATCCGATAATTCCTCCGGCAAAAGTATCACCGGCACCGGTAGGGTCGATTATCGATTCCAGTAAAAACGCCGGTATACAAAAAAATGATTTTTGAGAAAATAAAACTGCTCCATGTTCACCTTTTTTAATAATAATTGTTGCCGGACCCATTTTCTTAATTGCTTTTGCCGCGAGCAAAAGATTGTTTTCCGAGGTTAGCTGCCTTGCTTCCGACTCATTCAATAAAAAAATATTTGTTTGTTTGAGAACCTTTAATAAGTCTTTACGGCTGTTTTGAATCCAGTAATTCATTGTGTCACACATAATCAGCTTAGGATTTTTTATTTGTTTTAAAACCCGCATTTGCGCTTTTGGGTCGATATTCGCGAGAAATACGTATCTACTGTTTTTGTATTTATCGGGTATTCCCGGGTTAAAACTACCCAGGACATTCAGCTCGGTTAATAATGTTTTGGGATCGCTAAAATCCCAACCGTATTCCCCCTCCCAACGAAAGGTTTTCCCCTGCTTAATCTCAAGCCCGGTTAAATCAATATTGTGGTTTTTAAGAAAGCGTATGTGTTTTTTGGGAAAATCCTTTCCCACTACCGCCACGAGCCTCACCGGATTAAAAAAACCGGCACTCACCGAAGAATATGTTGCCGAACCGCCGAGAATCTCTTTATGCCTGCCGGCAGGAGTCTTTACTGTGTCTAAAGCCATAGAACCGACAATTAAAATACTCATTGTTTTACCAAATAAATTTATTTAATGTATTTTCCGATTATAATGTCAAGATTATCTTTTGTAGCGTCAGATATAAATTCAGGGCGTGTAACAATGGCTGTCCTTAAAGAGCTTTTACAAGGACAGTTTTCCTCCGGCGAAAAACTTGAAATGGCGGTTTTTAGTATCTTTTTCGCGTTAGCGGTATTTTTATTGAGATTATCAAGTATAATATCAACGCTTACTTCTTCCCCGCTTGACCGCCAACAGTCATAATCGGTAACTGCCGCGAGTGTCGCGTAACAAATTTCCGCTTCCCTCGCCAGTTTTGCTTCAGTCGCGTTAGTCATACCGATTATATCTATATTCCATTTTCGGTAAAGGTTTGATTCGGCAAGGGTCGAAAACTGAGGCCCTTCCATATTGATATATGTCCCGCCGAAATGCACAGTCACACCTTGTTCTCTTGCCGCGTTATGCAAAGCCTGAGAAAGATTCCCGCATATTGGCTGAGCAAAACTTACATGAGCAACAACGCCGTTATCAAAGAAAGTTGATTTCCTGCCCTGCGTTCTGTCCAAAAATTGGTCAGGAATCACAAAATCCAGGGGTTTAAGCTCTTCCTTTAATGAGCCGCAGGCAGAAACAGAAATTATTTCGCTAACTCCTAATGATTTCATTGCGAATATATTTGCCCGGTAGTTAATCATCGAAGGAGAAATTTTGTGTCCCCGTCCGTGACGACAAAGAAAAACCACTTCCTTTTCGCCCAATTTCGCTACAAGAAGCTCATCGCTAGGACAGCCAAAAGGAGTTTTTACCTTGATCCATTTCTTGTCCTCTAAAGCTTCCATATCATAGAGGCCGCTTCCTCCGATTATTCCTATTTTACTCATTTTAACACCCTCGCAATAATCTTAATTTATATTTAGCTTATTCGCTCGTTTATAGGCCGCGTTTACCCCTTTAGTTATCGCCTTATTTAAACCTGAGTTCTCAAATTGTTTTAGCGCCGCTTCGGTTGTGCCTTTGGCTGAGGTAACTTCATTGACCAATTGCGAGAAACTTTTATTGCCTGAGCCCGCGAGCTTGGCCGCACCGAGAAAGGTTTTTGTAACCATTTGCCTTGCCGTTTTCTTGTCGAAGCCCAATTTACGCGCATTTTCATACAAGCAGTTCATGAAGTAATACACATATCCCGGCCCGCTTCCGCTTATAGCGGTTGCTTTATCGATCAGCGTTTCACTTATTACAAAAACGATACCAATTGTTTTAAATATGTTTTTGGCAATAACCAAATCTTTTCCTGTGGCATATTTTCCCTTGCAAATAAAGGAAATAGATTCGCGTATCTTTGCTGCTAAGTTAGGCATTACCCGTATTACGCGCGCATCATTAATTTTTTTCTCGAAATAACCAGTAGAAACTCCGGCAGCAATTGAGATAAGGAGCGGTTTAGTTTGTTTAAGGCATTTAAGCTGTTTTGTGACGAATTCTTTTATGTCTTGAGGTTTGATTGCGATAACGATAACCGGACAATTTTTAATTAAATCGGCGCTATTTTTTGCTATGGTGATTTTTTTCGCTTTGTTTGTCTTTGCGGAATCTTTATCATAACCGTATACACTGCAATTGGTTGCGGAAAATAGAGATTCAGCTATTGCCTTTCCCATGTTCCCAAACCCAATAATTCCTATTCTCAATTTACTCTGCATAATGACATTTAAGATATCATAAAAGTATATTGATGTCAATGTTTGCAGCGATTCCCGTTTAGTTAATCTGTTTAGAAAAAAGTGAAATCAATTATATTTTAGATATTTTATGAAAAGAATATGAATCGCTGACCTTTTGAAATAATCAAGAAAGTTAAATGGATGGTAAATTTTATTTATCTAGCGCGAGAAATTTATAATAACTATTAATGACAGTATTAAAGCTGTAAATTTGCAATATCGGCAAGGAGTCTCATTTTAGCCGCCTAGCCCCTTTAGCGTCACCTCCAAAACCTTCATCCGTTCATTTAACTGATCTATATACACATGCGCCTTCTCAAGCTCTTCTAATATCCCCTTTCTATGCGCACCAATTTCCAGCATCTCCTGACCACTTTCATCAAGCTTTGTCCCGGGAACTGCCTTGAGGTGCTTCTCTCGCCACATATACGCTGTGTGCTCTTCGATGCTCTCCATCTCATAGTCTGGCGTAAAGACATAATCTGCGTGAAGCACTGCACCACGTTGGTAAATAGCGCCATTCACATCTAATTTGCCCGCAGGAGTTGTTGTCCCGATGCCAACGTCGCCGGCAAACCAAACCTCTCCGGAAGCAGTAGGAATATCGCCAGCATCAAAGTCACCATCAATGTCATTATCTCCTACGCCAAGCGACTTTGTACCCAATTGCTTGTACATCCCATAGGGAGACGGATAATAGGTTATAAGAGTAATATCTTCCGCGGAAAACGCGCTAACAGCGATAAACATAAAGATACAACTGATAAACAGTAAATTAAGGAAAAAATA
>DAOVKQ010000099.1 GCA_030631705.1 Candidatus Omnitrophota bacterium
GAAATTACATCAGTAGAGGTATTTCTTTTGAGATAGCGGCGGTTCAAGCGGCGTATCAGCTTGTTGTCACAAAAAACAATCGAAAGACCGCTCTCCTCTATATGCAGAAAGCGCATAATCCGCCCAGTGACTTTTAAGATTTTAGCTTGATTTATTCTCTTGAGGTTTTGAAGGTTTTTTATTTGTACCATCTTGTGGGTAGTTTATCCGGGTATGAAAGATAGCATTAAGTATTCTTACAAAGCTCGTGTTAATCTTCTCCAAATCTTTCAGGGTTAATTCACTTTCATCCAGTTCGCCTTCTATAAATTTCTTTTTGACTACATCCTGAACTATTTCTTTTATTCTGGACGGAGTCGGCTCTTCCATGGTTCGTGAAAAAGCTTCAATTGTATCCGCCAAAGAAACAATCGCAATTTCTTTCGACTGAGGACGCGGGCCGGGATAACGGTATTCCTCTTTATTCTCTGTTTTCGGCTCAAGCTCTTTCGCCCGGTGGTAAAAATAATATACAAGAGATTTACCGTGATGCTGAGCAATGAAATCAATTATCTTAGGATTTAAAGAGTTTTTCTTGGCGATATCAATGCCTACTTTTACATGATTAATGATAATCATTTTGCTTATCGAAGGTTTAAGATCGCGGTGAATATCACGATAGGGGACCTGATTCTCAACAAAATACTGAGCCTTGGGAATTTTCCCTATATCATGGTAGTAAGCTCCTACCCTGGCCAAAAGAGGGTTAGCGCCTATTGTTTCAGCTGCTGTTTCCGCCAAATTGGCTACCACTAAAGAATGCTGATAAGTTCCCGGGGCTTCTAAAATCATCCGTTTCATCAAGGGATGATTAAAATCGGAAAGCTCTAAAAGGGAAACGTTGGTAACGACTCTGAAAATATATTCAAATACGGGTAATACCCCGATGACCGCCACGCTTGAAATTAAACCGTTTAAAAAACACAACTTAAAAAGTTCAGCATCGGGATAAGAAAAAAAAGAAAAAGCATCAGCTCTTTCAGCGGTAAAAGCAATTAGAAATTGCACCATGCCTGCTAAAAAACCCGCACGGATAATTTTAAAACGCGTGCGCACGCGGTAACTCAGCATAGCAGCCACTATAGAAGCCCCCAGGAGCGAAACTCCCACTTCAAAGCCAAGTTCCCCTCTCTGCACGCTTGCCGCAAGCAGAGAAATAGCCAGTGAAAATAATATCGAAAACTGCAAATCATCAAAAAGCAAAGTAATAAGAATTACAAAACCGATGGCAGGAATAGCATAAGAGGATAATTTAAAGGTAACAGTAGTCAGCACCACAATTAATAACGCGAAAGCAAGCAAAAGCAAAGAATCCAAAACAGAAGGAAGACTTTTCTTTTTATAAAAATACACCAAATATACCGCGAGTATACTTATAACAATTAGCGACGATAAATCAATCGAATAAAGGATTAAAAACAGCGCCGATACGGCAAAAAAAGCCGCCCCAATAACCACAGTTGCCATATTTGGTCTTTGTTTTCTGGTAAAAATATCCATAGATTATATTATATCAGATTTACCCTGTTAGAGAACGAAATTCTCTAACGGGGTTTCTCCCTGATTATAAAAACTTTCGTAGGCTTTAACGATCCTCTGTATCAGGGGATGCCGAACCACATCCTTATTACTTAAATTTATAAAGTGTATCCCTTTAACTGATTTTAATATTTTTACAGCATCAATCATCCCTTTGGGCTTTCCTCCGGGAAAATCGCTCTGGGTAATATCACCGGCAATAACGGTTTTTGAATTAAATCCCAAGCGGGTAAGAAACATTTTCAACTGCTCTGTGGTACAATTCTGCGCTTCATCCAGAATGACAAAAGCATTATTTAGTGTCCTGCCCCGCATATAAGCCAAAGGAGCAATCTCAATAACTCCTGTTTATTTTAACGCGGGGATTTTTATTTTTGTTCCGGGATAAACTTTATCAGGACCCTTAAGAACATCTTTATTAGCCTTGTAGAGAAACTCCCACTTTTTAGTAGTCCCGTAGAATTTATGAGCTATTTTTTGAAGAGTATCGTTTTGCTGAATAACATAATATACTTCTTTTTCCTTTTGGGGCTTAAGCTCAACTTCTCCCGCGGCTATGTCTTCCTCTTCTTCTTTTACAATTTCTTCGTCAATATCAAGTCTTGCAACGGTCATTGATTCTTTAACGCTATTATCTTCCGCTTCGGGTTCTTTAACAGCCGGCTTCTTAGTTTCCTGTTCTTTTGATTTAATATCCCGGGGTTTATGTGGACCCAATTCTATTTCGATTAGGGTAATTTTACGCATTTTGCCTAGTCGAGATTCTCCTTCTTCTCCTTCGCTGGGCTCACCCATGAGATATCCGCGGTTTCCTTCGACAGTAGTGTCACCCCGCGGCTTCTCGATAGTATAAGTCCTTATCAAACATCCCGACATAAAAACAATACCTGCCATTAGTATCGCCCAATTTCTCATCATAAACCTCCTCGTATCACTCTCTCTCCTTGTCATTATCCGGCTTGACCGGATAATCCAGTAATTTTGGATTCCCGCTTTCGCGGGAATGACACCTTATAAAAGAATCCTGGATTCCCGCTGGAGTTTACCCTCGCGAAAGCGGGGGCGGGAATGACAGAAAATACTACAATTATTTTATCTTTACCTGTCCTGTTTCAGATCCTTCAAACTTACGGCAAGTTCATCGAGCTGATCTTTATCTACTTCCGTAGGAGCGCCGGTCAAAGGACAAACCCCTCTTTGGGTCTTAGGAAAGGCTATTACTTCCCTTATGCTTTCTGAACCGGTTATAATAGCATACAGCCGGTCTAAACCAAAAGCAATACCTCCGTGAGGAGGCGCTCCGTAATTAAAGGCTCGCAGAAGAAAGCCAAACCTTTCCTCAGCTTCCTCTTTGGATACGCCGATAATATCGAATATTTTCTCCTGGAGTTTAGGGGAATGTATTCTTACCGATCCGCTGGCGATTTCTGTGCCGTTTAAGACTAGATCATAAGAACGGGCGCGCACAGATGAAAGATCACTATCTAAAAGAGTTATATCGTTAGGGTTTGGCGCGGTAAAAGGATGATGCTGAGACTGCCATCTTTTTTCCGTATCGTTAAATTCAAAAAGCGGAAAATCCACCACCCAGACAAAACGCCAATCCCCTTCTCCAATATCAGGATTCTCACAAGAATACTCTTTTATTGCCTTGCGATAAGAAATTCTGGTAAACGGTATTTTAAGCTCTACACCCAGGACCTCTTTAAAAACATCATAATACATCTTCTCGGTAAGCGTATAGATATCTTCTTCCTCGACAAAGGACATCTCCATATCAAGCTGGCTGAATTCCGGCTGTCTGTCTTTTCTTAAATCTTCATCCCGGAAACACTTCACAATCTGATAATACTTATCTATCCCGCCCACCATCAATATCTGCTTAAACAACTGGGGAGACTGAGGTAACGCGTAGAACTTCTGCAGGCTAAGACGGGAAGGCACCAGAAAATCCCTCGCCCCTTCAGGTGTAGACTTAGTAAGAAAAGGGGTCTCTATCTCTAAAAAGTTCTCTTTATTTAAGAAACAACGAAAAGCATGGTTGAATTTATGACGGATTATAAACTTATCCAGCAAGCTCCTGCGCCGTAAATCAAGATATCTATGGAAAAAACGTATTTCCTCTCCAACATCTAAATCCTCATCCAGCGAAAACGGCAAATCATCTGCTTTACTTAAAATATCCAGCTCTTTGGCAAAGATTTCCACTTTTCCGGTAGGAATCTTCGGATTCTCTGTCCCTTTAGGCCTTGGATTAACTTCTCCTTTGAGGCGGATAATATGTTCACTGCGCAGCTCTTTGGCCTTAGCATAAGTTTCACTATGCGGTTTAGGAGTAAAAATAACCTGCAATTTTCCATAGCGGTCTCTTATGTCGATAAATATAAGTTTACCGTGATCCCGGCGTGTATCCACCCAGCCGCACAAAGTCACTTCTTTACCGACAAAATC
>DAOVKQ010000075.1 GCA_030631705.1 Candidatus Omnitrophota bacterium
AATCGGCATAAGATATCTTGTTTGTAATTTCGGTATTGTCTATTGTATATTGTAGTTTATAGTTTTAGGTTTTGGATTTGTTTAGGATTTAGGGTTTAGGGTTTGAATTTGTTAGTGTTTAGAATTTAGAGTTTTAAAAAACAAAAGATACTTTAACAATACCGTTATGGCTTGGGAAGGAAAATTAGAAAAAATTAACGATTATCAATTCCTCATTCCAAAATCACATAATTCCGGGATGCGGGTTGACGGTATTATTTATGCCGATGATAAATTAATTTCTGATATAAAAAAGGATAACGCGCTTCAACAGGTAGCTAACGTTGCCAGTCTTCCGGGAATAGTAAATTATTCGTTAGCCATGCCTGACGCTCATTGGGGATACGGTTTCTGCATTGGAGGAGTTGCCGCTACCGACCCTGAAAAGGGAGGCGTTATTTCACCCGGCGGAGTGGGATTTGACATTAACTGCGGAGTAAGAATGTTAAAAACAAACCTGACCATAAAAGACCTGGCCGGTAAAATATCGAAAATTGCTGATCTTCTTTATCAGAATGTTCCCTCCGGTTTAGGTTCTAAGGGTAATATAAAATTATCATTTCGCCAGGAGCAGCGCCTAATCACTGAAGGCGCTGCCTGGCTGGTAAAAAGTGGAATGGGAGTAAAACAAGATTTGGAATGTTGTGAAGAAAATGGAGCAATTGAAGGCGCGGATCCCGATAGTGTCTCAGAGCGTGCCTATGAAAGGGGCCGGCGGCAGATAGGAACTTTGGGAAGCGGCAATCATTTCGTAGAAGTTTGCGTTATTGATGAGGTTTTTGACGATAAGGCTGCCGATAAATTAGGAATGGAATTGGGCCAAATAGCCATAATGATTCATTCCGGTTCACGCGGCTTTGGTTATCAGATATGTGACGATTATACGCGATCAATGGCAAAAGCTCTGTTGAAGTATGGGATAAACGTTCCTGACCGTCAATTAGCCTGCGCGCCAATAAATTCTCCTGAAGCGAGGAGCTATATAGGAGCAATGCGCGCTGCTGCCAATTATGCCTGGGCCAATCGACATGCTCTAATGCATCTTGTTCGTGAAAGTTTTGCGGCCATATTCGTTGTAAATTGGCAGTCATTAGGCATGGAACTTGTTTACGATGTGGCTCACAATATAGCTAAATTTGAAAAATATGTTGTTGACGGAAAAGAAAAAGAATTGTGTATCCATAGAAAAGGGGCAACCCGGGCTTTGGGCCCCGGTAATATCAACCTCCCTGATAGATATAAAGATATGGGTCAGCCGGTGATCATCCCCGGAGATATGGGCCGGGCGTCATACTTATTGCTGGGAACTAAAAAAGCAGAACAACAAACTTTCGGCAGCACTTGTCATGGTGCCGGAAGGTTAAAGTCACGGCACAACGCAGTCAAAACGCTAAATATTGAGACAATAAACAGGGATCTTAAGTCAAAGGGAATTGAAATTAGAGCCGCCGGTAGAAAAACAATACTGGAAGAAGCGCCTCAAGCTTATAAAGATATAAGCGATGTTATAGGTGTAGTGAGCGGTTCGGGCATTTCTTCCAAAATTCTCAGGACTAAACCTCTGTGCGTGATAAAAGGGTAGACTATGATGCCAAAAATTGAGTTGAATATTCACTTCCGGAATGGTATTCTAAGTTGTTCATAAAAAAATACAGAAAATCTAAAAGGAGCAATAATGCCTAAAGAATATAAGGTTATGATTGTCGATGATGATTTTGAGTTATGCCGGTTTATGAGCCAATTTCTAAGCCGTCAGGGATTTCTTACTTTTACCGCGTCTGACGGCGAAGAAGGCCTTAAAAAGACAGAAGAGATTTGTCCCGACTTAATTCTTTTAGACGCGATGATGCCGCAGATGAGCGGTTATGAAGTTTGTAAGCGGTTGAAAGATAATGAAAAGACCCGTTTGATTCCGGTAATAATGATAACCGGCGCCGGCGAAAAAGAAATGAAGATAAAAGGCATTGAAGCAGGGGTGGACGATTTTATAACTAAACCGGCAGACCATGAAGAGCTTATAGCCAGAGTGCGTTCGTTGATAAGGGTCAAGACATTAAACGATCAGCTGGAAAATGTAGAAAATGTATTATACACTTTAGTCAATATTATAGATGCTAAGGATTCATACACCAGGGGGCACAGCGAACGGGTAACTAAATTCGCATTAGTCTTGGCTAAGGAGATGTCTTTTAGCAGAGAGAATCTTAATCTATTAGAAAAAGCATCAAAACTTCATGATATAGGTAAAATTGGTGTTCCTGAGGCAATTTTAAATAAACCTGCCGCTTTGACAGAAGAAGAGTTTAATGAAATCAAGAAACATCCGGCAATCGGCGAAAAGATATGTTCACCGATGAAAACTTTGGGGCCGATACTGAAAATACTCCGTTACCACCATGAGCGTTTTGACGGCAAGGGATATCCTGACGGAATGAAAGGAAATGACATTCCGCTGGAAGCAAGGATAATCGCGGTAGTCGATAGCTTTGACGCTATGGCAACCGACAGGCCTTATCGTAAGAAATTAGAAAAAGAAAGAATAATAGCTATATTCAAGTCCGGTTTAGGCTCCCAGTGGGATGAAAAAATAGCGAATATTTTTATTAAAATGCTGGAAGACGGCAAGGTCGAATTCTGATAACCCCCCTAGTAGATGCTAGACATAAAATTTGTCCGTGAAAATTTGGATTCAGTTAAAAATCTTCTTTCTGTAAAAGGTTTTAATCTTGATAGGGAAAAGTTTCTGGAACTTGACGGCGCGCGCCGTAATCTAATTAAAAAAATCGAGGAGCTGCGCGGCATAAAGAATCAGGCTAACGAAGAAATCAAAAATATCTTACGCCAGAAAAAAGACCCTGCCCAAACGATAAGCAAAATGAAAGAAACAGCGCGGAGATTAGACGTCTTGGAAGAAAATTTCCGTAAGCTGAAAAAAGAATTTGATGTTTTTTTGCTGGATATTCCTAACATACCCCATCAATCATCGCCACAGGGTAACATCTCTTTAAACAGAACTATTAAACAATGGGGAGTGAAAAAGGAGTTTGATTTTACCCCGCTTACTCATATAGAGCTTGCCGAACAATTAGACATTATTGATTTCAAAAGAGCGTCCAAGATATCTGCTTCCGGCTTCGCTTTGTTTAAAGGGAATGGCGCGAGATTAACACGCGCGCTAATAAATTTTATGCTCGATATTCACACCGATAGCCATAATTATAAAGAGATTTTTCCGCCGTTTATTGTAAATGCGGCTTCGATGACTACTACCGGACAATTGCCGAGGATGGAACAAGACATGTATGAGCTTGATGAACACGGGTATTATCTAATTCCTACCGCCGAAGTTCCTGTTACCAGCATGCATAGAAACGAAACTTTCAACGAAAGCGAACTGCCGGTTTATTATGCTGCTTATACTGCGTGTTTCAGAAAAGAAGCCGGCTCTTACGGAAAGGAAACCAAGGGCCTAATGCGGGTGCATCAATTCGATAAAGTGGAATTGGTAAAATTCACAAAACCCGATGAATCTTATCAGGAATTGGAAAAACTTCTTGATAATGCCTGCAAGGTGATTGAGCTGCTGGAAATACCTTATAGAGTAGTTCTTTTAGCTACAGAGGACTTGAGTTTTGCCGCGACAAAATGCTATGATATTGAAATCCATGCCCCGGGTGTTGATAAATACCTGGAGGTATCAAGCTGTTCTAATTTCGAAGATTTCCAGGCCCGGAGGGGAAATATCAGATACAGAGATGAAAAATCAAAAAAAATAAACTTTGTGCATACCCTTAATGGTTCCGGCGTAGCCCTGGCACGCCTGATAGCTTCTATTTTGGAGAATTACCAGCAGAAAAACGGATCAATAGTTATACCTCAAGTATTAAAGCCGTATATGGGAGGTAAAGAGCTAATTGAAAAATAATTATATCTTTTCGTTACTGGGTTTTGTTCTTTTCCTGGTCTTATCGTGTTTTATGTTTGAAGCTACCAGGACTTTTTTAGACAAACTTGACAGCAACAGCGCAAAAGTATGGATTTTATTTCTTGGCGCAGCACTGCCGTTAATTTTCTATACTTTTATTGCCGATCTTGACGGTATCTACGAAAAAATGCAGCATTTCTTTTTCCGCCAGGCTACCATACAACTTTTACTTCCTTCAATCCTTATTTTATTTATGATCGCTTATTTTGTTATTCCTAAACTTCTGCGGGCTTCCTTTAATAAAGATATTTTTGTATGCTTGGGCGGAATTAGTTTTGTCATCCATCTTATTTTTGCGGCCCGGCAGAGCAGGGAGCCGGGTTTTACCGGGTTTGTCAGTTATTTATTGATTTTCGGATTACTATATATATCGACCCTGTTTATGTTATCCGTATATCTAAAAATAGGTTTCAATATGCATCTGGGAAGTTTAATCCTTGATAGCGCAAAAAGCGGTTTCTCGCTGGTAAAAGGAACTGTTACTCAGCTTCTTCCCCGATAATCCTAAGATACAAAAAACCCTACCATAAGTCCGTTGTAGAATGTCGTTTTCAGTTCCTTTCTCATGCAAGTGGGTGCTTTGTTGCGCATGCCAAGACGCACGCAATATCCGGCTCCCTTTTAATGCTCATAAGCCGAAACGACATCCCTACTGACGCGACAGGTAGGGTCATTCTTATTATATCACCAATTTTTTTAATTGAAAAGTTTTGATATCTTTAAAATTGACATGTTTCCACTGGTAAGGTATCATCTCTTATCAA
>DAOVKQ010000078.1 GCA_030631705.1 Candidatus Omnitrophota bacterium
AGCTGCTGATAAGAAACATAAAGCCTGCGGCGAGCAGTCGATAAAGATGGAGTATGATTTAAAACCGTCAGGGTATATGTGGATGGCCCGGGGATTCAATTTAGACGTTAAAGGGGCAAATGCCTGGGAGATTAAGCCTGAGGATATTTTTTGGTCCAGGTATAATGCTATAAGTATTTCTATGTACGGAGCTAATACCGGCGGAGTGATAGCTTTTGACATTAAAGACGCGCAGGGTGAATTGTGGCGGTTCTTACTTGAAGATGATTTTGATGGCTGGCGGGAAGTTATCTGTCCTTTTAAGCATTTTTTTGACCGTCAGGACTGGCAGCCGGATGATGCCGAGGTAAACGGAGTACTGGATTTTCCTATTGTGAGTTTTCAGTTCGAACCTCGCCTTCCCGGCGAAGGGGTTTATTATTTTGATTGTGTAAAAGTTATTAAGACAAAATAGCATGGTTGAAAAAAACATTAATTTGTCAAAGCTTTGCGAAGAAAAACTACTTAATCTAAGGATTTGTGATCTGGGCTTAGACATAGACGGAACTTGGCTTAAAGATTGTATAGAAGAGCTTTATAAGGAGCTTGACGCTAAAGGAATAGAGTTTAAGCCGTCATGCTATTTAGCTGACGAGTGGCTTACTCCTGACGGCGAACCGGTTGTGGGGATACCTTTCTTTTTGGCTCATCCCGTCCTTATGAAACTGGAGAAAAAAATTATGCTCGATGTAGAAGGCGGTACCAAATCGTGGTGCCTCAAACTGTTGAGGCATGAAACGGGCCATGCCATAAACTATGCTTATAAATTATACCGGAGGAAAAAATGGCAGAAAGCATTCGGACAGTTTTCTAAAGAATACCCGGATACTTACCGGTTCCGTCCTTATAGCAGGAGTTTTGTGCGCCATTTAGAAGATTATTATGCCCAATATCATCCTGATGAAGATTTTGCTGAGACTTTTGCCGTGTGGCTTACTCCTCATTTTGATTGGCGTCTTCATTATAAAGGCTGGAAGGCGCTTGGTAAGCTTGAATATGTGGATAATTTAATGAGCGATATTAGAAACAAGCCTCCTTTTGTTAATAAAGGGAAAAAATACTGGCAGGCATCAAGAATCAAGATTGTTTTAAGGAACTATTATCGTAAGAAGAAGCATTATTGCGCGGAAGAATTCCCTGATTTTCATGATACAAACTTAAAAGAAATATTTGCCGTTTCAAATGGAGCTAATGCCGATTTACCCGATGCCGCGGGTTTGATAAAGAAATACAGGAAGAATATTTTGGACAATATATCAAGGTGGACTGGTGAGAAGAAATATATCGTAAACGACCTTATAATGACCATTGCTTCACGCTGCGGCGACCTTAAGCTTGTGTCTTCGATATCCGAATCTCTGGCAGTTATAAAAATATCCGTTTATATTACAATGTTGGTTATGAATTATACGCATACCGGAAGGTTTAAAGGTAATAAATGAAAACAAAACTTAAAGTTCTTTTTTTGTTTGATAGTCCTTATTTTATTCCCCGCGGTCATAATTTTGACGATGAGTTTAAAACGCTCGATTGGACAGTAGAAAACGATGTCTATAAGGCTCTTGTTGCCGATAACTATGATATTTCGCTCCTGGGCCTTTACAATGACATAAAGCTTCTTTTGGATGAAGTAAAAGAAAATAAGCCCGATGTTATTTTTAATATGACCGAGGTTTTTAAACAGAAATCGCATTTCGATAAGAATATAACCTGGTTATTAGAAATGCTGGAAGTTCCCTATACCGGGGCATCTCCGGCCAGCCAGCTCATATGTAATAATAAAGCGTTAACCAAGAAGATATTAAGTTTCCACAGGATAAAAGTTCCCAGTTTTCGCACTTTCTACAGGCACCATAAAGTCTGGTTTCCTAAGCGCCTTAAATTTCCTCTTATTGTAAAGCCGTTGTGCGAGGAGGCTTCGCGCGGAATATCGCTTGCGTCGGTAGTAGACAACGAAGATTCTTTAATTGAAAGGGTTAGATTCATTCATGAGAAGATGGGGATGGATGCTATAGTTGAGGAATATATCGAGGGGAGAGAGTTATACGTGAGTATACTGGGCAACAAAAAGGCAAGGGTTATGCCGATAAGGGAGATGAAGTTTGGAGAGTTTGGCGAAGATGAACCGCGAATCGCTACCTATAAAGCAAAGTGGGATTATGAGTACCGTGAAAAATGGGGCATAAAAAATGTCTTTGCCGGCCGCCTGCCTAATGGGTTGGACAAAAAAATTAAACAAACCTGTAAGAAAGCCTATCGTGTTCTGAATATGCAATGTTACGCGCGGTTTGATATACGAATTACTTCCGGCGGCCTCATATATATAATAGAGGCAAACGCGAATCCCTCTTTGGACAGATATGATGAAATCGCCCAGTCAGCAGAAAAATGCGGTATACCTTACAATAAACTTATTCAAAAAATAATAAGCCTTGCGTTTCAGCGAAGGCATTAATTAACTCTTACGCTCAATGAGTGTATTTATTTTTTTATTAAGATTGGTATTTTTCTATTTATTAGTGCGTTTCTTTTTGAGGATTATTCTTATGGTTTGGGCATATTCAAACAGAAATAAGAACGGCTCGGAAGCGGGTATTTCCAAGAATAACCACCACCGGCCTAAAAACCATGCTTTTGAGGATAAGGATATCGTAGACGCGGAGTTTAAAGAGATAGAATAATCTTTTTATGTCAAGACAACGCTACATTGTCCATGCCGATATGGATGCTTTCTTTGCCGCTGTTGAACAGCGCGATAATCCTAATTTAAAAAATAAACCGGTAATTATAGGCGCTGACCCCAAACAAGGTAAAGGCCGCGGGGTTGTTTCAACCTGTTCCTACCAAGCAAGAAAGTTCGGAGTCCATTCGGCTATGCCGATATCTTTAGCTTACAAAAAATGTCCTAAAGGCGTTTTCCTTGGCGTGGATATGGATAAATATAAAAAAGTCTCCAGTCAAGTTTATGAGACTTTTTACAATTTTACACCCAAAATAGAACCGGTTGGTATAGATGAGGCCTTTTTAGACATAACCGGAAGTTATCATCTTTTCGGCTCGCCGCTTGAAACCTGTAAACTAATAAAATCGGGAATAAAGCAAAAGGCCTGACTCACTGCTTCCGTAGGCCTTTCACCTACCAAGATGGCGGCAAAAATCGCCTCCGATATTAATAAACCTGACGGATTGGTGGAGGTTAGCCGCGAAAGCCTTCTTGATTTCTTGTGGCCTCTCGATATAGGCAGGATTCCCGGTTTAGGCAAAAAGACAAAACAGATTCTTAATAATATGGGGATTGTTACGATCAGGGATTTGGCAAAAACAAATATAAAGGAATTGACGGTTATATTCGGTAAAAACGGAATGTATATTTGGAGCTTAGCTAACGGAATTGATGAGAGTAGAGTAGAAGCAAAGGCTGAGGCTAAATCCATAAGTAATGAAGTTACTTTTCAAAACGACACTTTGGATAAACAGAAAATACAAGGAGCATTGCTTTATCTTTGCGATAAAGTGTCAGCCCGTTTGCGTAAAGATAACCTTAAGGCAAAGACAGTTACTTTAAAGATACGGCTTGAAGGTTTTTTTACCTATACAAGAGCTCTTACTATGCGAAAAAGTACTAATTTTATTGATGATATTAATACCTGTGTAAGGAAGTTATATCATAGTTTCGATAAAAGAGGCCGGAAAGTACGCCTGCTTGGCGTTAAGGTATCTAACTTTGTTTGTTGTGATTTTCCCGATAGTATTTTTATCGATAATGGTGATAAAAAGAAAGAAGGTCTTCATAAAGCTGTTGATAAAATAAGGGACAAATTCGGAAGCTCATCCATCTACAGGGCAGGCATATTTAAATAGGGACAGACACCTATTTTTGTTGACACCTTACCTTCAGAGAGATATAATTTTGACATGCCGCGAATCGCGCGTATTGTTGCAACAGGATACCCCCATCATATTACCCAGCGAGGAAATTATCAGCAGAAGATATTTGCCGATGATACCGACCGGAAAAAATATCTATCATTTCTAAAAGAAGAAAGTAAAAAATATGGTTTAACAATATTAGCTTATTGCCTTATGCCAAATCATGTACATTTTATTGGAATTCCCAAAAGAGAGGGTTCAATGGGAGAAGTATTTAAGTATGCCCATATGAAATATTCACAATATTATAATAAGAAAATGCGTACAACCGGACACCTATTTCAAGGACGATTTTTCTCTTGTATAATGAATGAACAGCATACCCTGGCATGTGCGCGTTATATAGAAAGAAACCCTGTGCGTGCGAAAATGGTTAAACAGCCATATTTCTGGAAATGGTCAAGCGCAAAAGTACATTGCGGAATAGATAAGCGTAATGGATTAGAAGTCAATAAACTTTTTGATTATGTCGAGGAAAAACAAAAAGGTTGGAAGAGATTCATAGAAACACCCGATAATCCTGATGAGGTAACGCAAATAAGGCAACAGACCAGGAGAGGAAGGCCTCTTGGAGGTAATGATTTTATAGAAAAACTTGAAAAAAAGCTTGAGCGAGTTTTAAAGCTAAAATCTAAGGGCAGACCAAAGAAGAAACTCAGAAAATAGGTGTCTGTCCCTATTTAAGGATGGTAGAGGCGGAGGTAGACGAAGAT
>DAOVKQ010000141.1 GCA_030631705.1 Candidatus Omnitrophota bacterium
AATCTGCGGAGGTAATTTTTTTATTTTTTTAACAAACATAATGCCTCAATGCGCCCGGGGATGATACTTACTATGTATCTCTTTTAACCGCCTTTTGTTTACGTGGGTGTAAATTTGAGTAGTAGTTATACTTGAATGACCCAGCATCTCCTGTACGCTCCGCAAGTCAGCGCCCCCCTCTAAAAGATGAGTAGCAAAAGAATGCCTCAAAGTATGCGGACTTACTTTTTTCTTTATCCCTGCTTTTTTAACCATCTTTTTTATAGTCTTCCAGATACTTTGCCTGCTCAACGATTTCACTCCTTGAGCGACAAAAAGATTATCCGAACTTCCTGATTTCAAAAGCCGCGGCCTTGCTTTTTCTATATAGCGAATCAGATATTTCCGGGCGAATTTTCCTAAAGGAACTATCCTCTCTTTGGACGCTTTACCCTTGCATTTTAGGAATCCGACCTCGAAATTCAAATCTGCCAGTTTTAATCCGGCGATCTCCGAAACTCTCAATCCCGCGGCATACATAAGCTCTAAGAGCGCTTTATCCCTGAGGCCGTGATGATTATGCAGATTAGGACTCTTTAGAATACGGCTTACCTCCTCAAAAGATAAAACTCCGGGTATTTTTTGTTCCAATTTCGGTGATTCAATAAGACCGGAAGGGTCGGAACTGCTGATTTTTTCCCTTAAAAGAAATTTATGAAAACTCCTAACCGAAGATAAGTGCCGCGATACGCTCCGGGGAGAAATCTTATTTCTCAACAAAAATAAAAAATCGGTTATATGTTTTCTTTCAATTTTATTAGGCCTTGAAATATTTTTACCGCCCAGGAAAACTAAATATTTCAATAGATCATGCCTGTAAGCATTGACGGAATTGGAAGCCAATCCTTTCTCCACCCGCAAATAATCGATAAACGCGTCTAAATAGATATCCATTTATATAAAAAAGCGATTGTTTTCTTTCTCTCTTTTAACGGTAGTCGAAGGGCCGTGACCGGGAAAAACACTTACGCCGCCATCCAGAGATAAAATCTTCCTCTTTATCGAATCGATAAGCCTCTCGTGCGAACAATAAGCAAAATCTGTCCGGCCCACGGAATTAAAAAATAAAGTATCGCCGCAAAACAGCCAATTTTTCAATCGCAGCGATACCGAACCCGGGGTATGACCGGGAGTATGAAGCACCTCTATCTCAAAAGGCCCTACCTTAACAACACCTTCGGACAAAAGAAGAGGCTTTTTCTTTACCTTCAAAGGCTTACCCACAAGTGATGACAGATTAAGCTTTGGGTTATAAAGAAACTGCTCGTCTTCAGGGTAAATATAAAAAGGCAAAGTAGAACTATTTAATCCGCATATATGGTCGAAATGGCCGTGAGTAAGGACAAAGGCGGACAATTTTAGATCATTGTCGTTTGCGAATTTTAACACCTTTTCGATTCCGCCCGGCGCATCGATGATAATCGCTTCTTTGCTGTCTCGATAAAACAGCAGATAACAATTGACCGAATAGTCTCCCAGCGAAAATATTTTCATTCTAATCTTATCCATATCAGCTATTTCTTCATCCACTCTAAAGCTTTGCTGTAAGTAAAACCTTTATTGAATCTCAGCTTCAACAGCTCTGTCCTTCTTAAAATAGTATTAGCCTCCACCTGAGTTAGACCGGGAGTAATCTCCTCTTTTAAGCTCTCCAGTTCCTTGCGAAGAGGCTCAATTTTGGCCTTTCCCTTATCGCTAAAAAGAGAAGTTAACAATTCCATATTGTACAAAGCCTGGCCCAGGGCTCTTTTTTGACGTTTATAGTTACGGCTGTTCCGTAAATCAACAATCGATTCGTCAAGCCACCCGTTAATAAAAAGATAATAATCATTATAAAGTTCGATTACCGGAGCCTGGCTATATTCTTTGAAATCTACATACACAGTTTCCTGGCTGGTTTTTTTCTTTCTTGTAAATTTCTTACGCAAGGGGTAACAGCCGCAGAACATCATAAATGCCAGGAATACGACTACAGGTTTAAAACAATATCTCTTTTCATGTCTATAACTCATGTGCGACTCCTTTTAATGGTGCTGTTGCATTTTGCAACAGTTCCTTAATGTATCAAATTTTTAAAATCATCCTCGTTTATAATCTTTACCTTTAATTCTCTTGCTTTATTAACCTTTGAACCGGGGTTTTCTCCGGCCACAACATAATCAGTGTTGTTACTGACCGAAGAACTCCACCTTCCCCCTAAGCGTCCAACCATCTCTTGAGCTTGGCGGCGGGAAAAACTTTCTAATTCCCCGGTAAACACAAAAACTTTCCCTTTCAACCTGCGTTCAATTTTAACGCCGGAAACTTGTCTAAGCTTTAAGCCTCGCCGCTTAAATTCGCGAATTATTTTTTTTGTTTTAGCCTGTGAGAAAAAACTAACCAGGGAATCGGCCATTATTGAACCTATTTCAGGAATATTCTCAAAATCTTCCTTTGTCAGTTTGAAAAACATATCTATATCACTAAAATTTTCCGCTAAAGAACGGGCGGCTTTTTCTCCGATATGACGGATACCAAGGGCATAAAGAAAACGGCTTAGAGGTCTTTTTTTACTTTTCTTGATGGAGTTTAAGATATTATTAGCTTTTTTCTGTTTAAAAAGAGGGAGCTTAAGAAAATCCTCTTGAGTACGCCTGTATATAGATACAAGACTCTTAACTATCTCCTGATTAACCAACTCCTCAACAAGACTTTCTCCCATACCTTCTATATCCATAGCGCCACGGGAGGCAAAATGCAAAACAGAACTTTTAAGGCGCGCCGGGCAATCAGGGTTTGTGCAAT
>DAOVKQ010000105.1 GCA_030631705.1 Candidatus Omnitrophota bacterium
GAATGCTATTGATATTGTTGTGTACGAAAAAGATCTGTCCGTTTCGGTTTAATTCTTTTCGGATGGCTTCCGCGACAACCGCGTCATTAAATTCCGATACATAAGTAATGATTGCCCGGCGATATTCAGGCGGGGTTGAAATCACGCTGATGTCTCGAATACCCAACAAAGACATGTGAAGGGTTCTGGGGATAGGGGTTGCCGTCAAGGCCAATACATCCACCGTACTTCGGATTTTTTTAAGCTTTTCCTTATGTTTTACGCCAAACCGCTGTTCCTCATCAAGTATGAATAGCCCGAGCTCTTTAAATCCGACATCTTTTTGAAGTAGCCTGTGTGTCCCGATCACAATATCGATTTTACCTGACTTAAGGCCGTTTATAATCTCTCGTTGCTCCTTTACCAATCTAAACCTGCTTAAGCAGGCCATATTCACCGGATATGGCTCAAATCGGCTTGAAAAGGTTGAAAAATGCTGCTCGGCAAGTACGGTCGTAGGCACCAGAACAGCGACCTGTTTACCGTTGTTTACAGCAATAAAGGATGCCCGTAAGGCCACCTCGGTTTTTCCGTACCCCACGTCGCCGCATACCAGTCTGTCCATTGAGGTAGGCGCCATCATATCTTGTAATACGTTTTCGATGGCCTTTATCTGGTCTTCGGTCTCATCATAAAGAAATTTATCTTCAAAAGATATCTGCCAATCCGTATCAGCTGAGAATTTAAAGCCTCCGCCAAGCTTACGCCGGGCTTCAATGCGAATAAGTTCCAGGGCAAAATTCTTAATGCCTTGCTGAACACGAGCTTTTACGCGCGCCCATTCACGCGTCCCTAAACGCGTAAGCTTAGGCGGACGGACAGAAAGGCTGGTATATTTTTGAATTAAATGCGCGTCCTCCCGTAAAACATACAGTTTATCTTTTTTGTCGTACTCTATCTGAAAAAAATAATCTTCCTTTTCTTTTAGCTTAAGTTTTTTTAACCCTAAAAATTTTCCTATTCCATAGTTGGCATGCACAATATAATCGCCTT
This sequence comes from Candidatus Omnitrophota bacterium, assembly GCA_030631705.1. Classification (GTDB taxonomy): domain Bacteria; phylum Omnitrophota; class Gorgyraeia; order Duberdicusellales; family 4484-171; genus DAOVKQ01. Next base: position 1,033 of record DAOVKQ010000105.1, read on the forward strand.
TCTTAATTTCTAATACCGCGTCAAGCGGAAAATCTTCCGAATATCTTCTTATTTTCTTAGCATAGGGGATAAGAATAAGAAATTCATAATCAACAATTCTTTTATTAAGAACTTTATCAAAACTGTATATTTTCCTTACTGTCTCATACTCCCATTCTACGCGGACAGGGAAACCGAAATTAGCGGGGAAAACTTCTAAAATATCTCCCCGCAGAGAAAAATCTCCTTCCTGGCTTACTCCGGACTCCCGCCGGTAGCCTAAAGTTACAAGCTTCTCTAAAACGCTGTTAAGGGAAATAGCTTTGTGAATATAAATTTTCAGGGTCTCAAACATTTTCTAACGAATTGACACTCTTCTCGTTTGAGGAAAATACGCAGATAACGGCAATTAACCCAAATAATGTGGTTAGCATTAGGGTTGTTTTAGAATATACGCCTCTAATACCTTAAGCGCGCCCTCTATGGAAAAATAAAACTAACGGGGAAGCAATATAAATTGAAGAATATGTTCCTGCGATAAAGCCGACGAGCAGAGTAAAAGAAAAAGCCCGCAATGCTTCTCCTCCCAAAAGATAAATAGATACAACCACCATTATCGTTGTGAATGACGTAATGATTGTCCGCGAAAAAGTCTGATTTATGGCTGAATTAATTACCTGTTTTAAAGAAAATTTATGCATACGGGGGGTTAACTCTCTTATCCTGTCATAAACAACAATAGTATCATTTATGGAATAACCGGCAATCGTAAGGAGCGCCGTTACAGTAAGAAGACTCAGCTCGTAGCCGAAAAAAGACAGAAATGCCAGGCTTATTAAAACATCATGGAATAGAGCAATAATTCCGGCAAAAGCAAAATCGAAATGCCTAAACCTGAAAGCAACGTAAATTAAGATGCCGATAATCGAAAACAACATCGCCATCAATGCTTTTTGTTTCAATATTTTTCCTACCGAAGGCCCTATAGTAGTTATATTAAGCTGTTGGATGTTATTAAATTTATCTTTTAACGCGTTTTCTACTCTATCAGTCACGTCTTCTTTACTTTTTATAATTATTCCTCCTTCAATATCCTGGAATTCCTGCAGGATAACATCCCCTAAACCTTCACTATCCAGGATTGTTCTTACTTCTTTAATGTCCGGGTGAGGCGTAAGCTTATATTCCAAGAGCTGGCCTCCCTTAAAGTCAATACCGTAAGCCGTTTGTTTCAATAAACTGAATTTTATAATTCCCGCGGCTATTATTACTAAAGAAATTACGAGGCATACGTTCCTTAAACGGATAAAATCTATCCGGGGAGGTTTTATTATCTCCATCATGGGGAGTTTTTTCAGATTTGTATTAAGAATAAGGCTAAACACAGTCCTGCCTATAAACACCGCGGTAAATATACTGGCAATAATTCCTAAAAATAATGTAGTGGCAAATCCTCTTATAGGGCCTGTGCCGTATATAAAAAGAAATAAAGCGGCAATCAAGGTAGTAATATTCGCGTCAAAAATCGTTCTTTTTGCTTTATCAAATCCATTCTTAACCGCTAAACTTATGGGTTTACCCTGGCGAAATTCTTCTCTTATCCTTTCAAATATCAAAACATTAGCGTCAACTGCCATACCAAGAGTCAAAATCATACCGGCAATTCCCGGTAATGTAAGCGTGGCTTTAAGCAGGCTTAAACCGGCAAGAACAAAAAGTAAATCCAGAACCAGAGAAACTACCGCGATAAAACCGCCCAAAAGGTAATAAATAAGCATAAATAAGGCAACCAATGCCGCCCCTAAAATAATCGAACTAACTCCCCGCCTTATTGAATCAGAACCCAAAAGCGGCCCTACTGTCCTTTCTTCTTCCAAATTTAAAGGACAGGGCAATGATCCCGCCCTTAACACAAGAGCTATGTCTTTTGCCTCTTCGACGCTGAAGCGTCCGGTAATTTGGGCCTCTCCGGAAGGAATAGGCTCCCTGATAGAAGGAGCGGTCTTTATTTTTCCGTCTAAAACTATAGCAAGGCGTTTTCCCACATTTTTTTTGGTAACGTCAGCAAACTTTTTAGTTCCTTGAGAATTTAAACGCAGGTTTACGTTGGGAAGCATGTTGGAGTCAAAACCGCTTTTGGCATCGGCTAAATCAGCGCCGGTTATAGCGGCATCTTTATTGAGCAGAAAAGGAACATCATCAAGATAAGCAAGCTCATATCCTTCGGGAACATTGCCGCCTAACGCGTCTCTTAACTTTTGCTCATCCTCTTCTACTAATTTAAATTCCAGAAAAGCAGTCTGCTCTATAAGCTTAAGCGCCCTGTTTCTGTCAACTTTTCCGGGGAGCTGGATTAAAAGAGAGTCTCCGCCGTGAATCTGGATAGTCGGTTCTTTAACCCCGAATTCATCAATCCTATTCCTTATAACTTCTCTGGCCACCTCTATAGCAGTAGCTCTTTTATCCTTGGGCAAATTTGAAGTATCTGCCTTCAGGAGAAGATACATTCCGCCTTTGAGATCCAAGCCCAATTTTAGCTTCTCCTTAAGCGGCAGAATATAGAAAATACTTAAGGCTATAAGCCCCAATATAACCAGTACCCTTATTTTTAAATCAGCCTGCCTTATCATATTAAGAGGCCTTATCTCTCTTTTTCTTTACAAAAGATATAGAATTCTTCTGCATCTCTATTTTACTATTATCATCGACTCTAATGACAAAGGTATTGTCTTTTATGTTCACCACCGTTCCGTTAATTCCTCCTGAAGTAACGATTTCATCGTTTTTCTTTAAATTTTTAATCATTTCATCGTGTTCTTTGCGCTGCTTATGCTGCGGCCTTATTATAAAAAAATAAAAA
>DAOVKQ010000097.1 GCA_030631705.1 Candidatus Omnitrophota bacterium
ACCTTTTGGATAGGGAAGATATTTATCTTCTTAAAACAGAGCTATCCGAACTCAAACTCAAAAAGAAACCAACAGAGGCAATTATTCCAAGAAGTGATTTATTGGTAAACTTGGGGTTAATAGAACCCCTTAAAGCTAAAGCAGAAGATGGAGATCCAATCATAGGCCTAAAAAAAAGAGTTCATCGAAGGTTAATCGAGAGAATGGATTTAAAGAAGATGCCGGTAGAAGTCTTAATGTTAGACAAAGAGAAGTTCAAAGAATTAAGACAAACAGCAGAAAAAATTGTGAATAATGTTTTGTCGGAAGAAACTCAAAGCTTTATCTCTTCTTTTGAGGTAAGAAAGAAATTGATTCAGGAAATCATTGATGAGGCTTTAGGATTAGGCCCCTTGGAGGATTTGGTGCGGAACTCCGCTATTACCGAAGTAATGGTAAACAATATGCTTCAAGTTTTTATTGAAAAAGAGGGAAAAATCAAACTCACCAGCAAGCGGTTTATCTCAAATGAACAAGTAAGGCTAATTATCGATAGAATCCTTGCTCCTTTAGGAAGAAGGGTCGATGAGTCGTCACCATATGTTGACGCTCGTCTTCCCGACGGTTCTCGTGTAAATGCCATAATTCCGCCCTTATCTTTAAGCGGCCCTACCCTTACTATTCGAAGGTTTCCTTATAAAAGGCTGGAGATGGAGGAATTAATGAACAGGTTCAAAACTCTTACGCCTGGGATGGGAAAATTTTTAGAAGCGGTAATTATAGCACGGAAAAATATTTTAATCTCGGGAGGGACTGGTTCTGGTAAAACAACTCTTTTAAATGTTCTCTCTGCATTTATACCTGCTGACGAACGAATTATAACTATCGAGGATGTCGCTGAACTTAAGTTATCTCAAAATCACTGGATACGATTAGAGGCGCGGCCTCCCAATATAGAAGGCAGGGGAGAAGTCACTATAAGGGATTTATTTAGGAATACATTGCGTATGCGTCCTGATAGAATAATCGTTGGTGAGTGCCGGGGCAAAGAAGTAATGGATATGCTCCAGGCAATGAACACAGGCCACGATGGTTCATTATCAACCATTCATGCCAACTCTACCCGCGATGTTATGGTTAGGTTAGACAGCATGATTCTTATGAGCGGGATGGAGCTGCCCTTAAGAGCAATTAAAGAGACAATCGCTTCGGCTATAGATTTAATTGTTCATATTGCCCGTTTGTCCGATGGGTCGCGGAAAGTTATCCACATTACCGAATTTACTGGATTAACGGCCGATGGTCAGCCTGAGTTAAAAGACATATTTGCTTTTAAGCAGAAAGGCATTGTTCCTGACGGCGAGATCGTTGGCGATTTTTCTCCTACCGGTTATATACCTACATTTTATGACGAGATTGTCTCACGAGGCATTACGCTTCCCCGTGAAATTTTTTCTCCTCATACCTAATTATGAATCAGCTGAACGCTTAATTACATTGATTGGTTCAATACAGAGACGGATATATATTGCGTTTATGAATCCCAGTGTTAAGTTAAGAGTCAAAGCTAAAAAATAATGGTAAAAAAAATTAACTTTATTCTTTTCGCTATAACGCTTGTCGGGTTAACCATATCGGCAACGGTAATATTTCAAATGAAAATCTCCGATACAGATTTATGGCTTCATCTAAAAACCGGAGAGTATATCTGCCACAATAAAGCAATCCCTAAAGAGGATATATTTTCTTTTACTAAGGAGCACAAGCCGTGGATAGACCACGAGTGGCTGTTGCAGGCCACTTGCCATTTTATTTACAAGAACTTTTCTTTCGATGGTTTGCTATTCCTGAAAAGTCTAATTTTTATGTCCGCGTTTTTCATTTTGCTTATAGGGGTATACGATAAATTTATGGGGTTACCTGCCCTGGCGCTTTTATTTTTATTTATAGGCACGACTTTAAACCGTATTACTCTCAGGCCCGGCTTGTTCAGTTTATTTTTTATTATAATATTTCTAGCCATTCTTTATAAAAAGAGGGATAACCCGCTTTTTTTGTTTATTTTGCCTGTTTTGCAAGTTTTTTGGGTAAATATCCATGGCTATTTCTTCTTAGGCCATCTGGTGTTAGCAATTTTTTGGATAGAAGAAATTATTTCTAAGAAAAGCCTCAGGCGCAGTATCCTTTCTCCTATTGGCGCGGTATTTTTCCTGTCCGTTATAGCTACATTTGCTAACCCTTATTTTTTAAAGGGAGCCCTTTATCCCTTTTTTATTTTCTGGGATATAATTACGGGAAAGTCAAAAGAATTATTTGGATTTATAATGGAATTGAAGTCTCCCTTTAAGAGTGAGTTTGTTTCGGCGAGATTCTATAAGGCCGCTATTGTTATTTCTTTTTTGAGCTTTTTCTTTTTACTAAAAGATTATCGCGGTTCTTGTGGCGATAAAAATATCAAGCCAGGTCCTTCTAACCGCAAATTTAGGCTTTTTTCAGCGGACAAACGGGCGTTTCTTAGAAGATTCATAACAAGAGCCAGGTTAAATTTATTCCTGTGGACGGCAATTCTTATTTTTTCTATGGGAGGGATTAGAAACGTGCATTTTTTTGGAGCAGTCTCGGTATTTATCACCCTGGATAATTTAAAAGGTTTTCTTCAAAAGCTCCATCAAAGGGCGCGCCCTCTCAGGCTCCTGCTATTGAATTTTAGCCTGGTGGTAGTGGTATGCTTTTTTAGCTGGAAAATAGCCCAGCCGCGCTTATTTAACATTTCTTATATTTTAAAGGAGGGTATTCTTAAACCAAGAACATATATAGGGACAAAGGAAGAGGTAGTTTTTCCTTACGAGGAGGCCGCTTTTCTTAAAAAGTTTGAACCTACAAAGCGGTTTTTCAATGATTTTAACAGCGGCGCTTTTTTAACCTTTAATGCTCCTTCGGGATATAAAGTCTTTATAGATGGCCGCACCGAGTTTTATGGGAAAGATTTCTTAAAAGATTATAAGAAGACGTGTGAAGGTGACCAGGATATATTTGATAAATTAGTTAATAAATATAACCTTCAAGGTTTTTTTATTAGCTACCGGGGATTAGATTTTACGAAAAAACTGTTAGGATTATTGTATAGAAAGAAGTGGAAAGTGGTTTTTTTTGGGGATTCCGCAATAATCTTTTTAAAAGATAGTAAAGAGAATAAAGAGTATGTGGATAAATACGCGATTGATTTGGAAAGCTGGCAGGCCAAACAAGATGACCTGCTCCAATTAAAACTAAAAAGAGCAATTCCTTATTCCCACATTAAAAGATCGAGAGTATTAGAGATTTTAAAATTAGACCAACCCGCTCTTCGGGAAGCTGAGGCGATCATTAGGATTGAGCCTGCTGCGCCGTTTGCTTATAAGGTAGCAGGAGGAGTATACCTGCGAAAGAAAAGTTATCTTAAGGCGTATGAACATTTCTACAAAGCGTATATTTTAGGCCTAAGAAGCCGGGATATTTTTCAGCTATTAGCCGAAGCATATATAGGGTTAGAAAGATACAAAGAAGCAGAAGAAATTTTAAGAGTCGGCCTAAAAGATTATCCTAAAAGCAAGAGTATGACTAAGCTTCTTGAAGCGCAGATTAATATAAACAAGAAATAAAGAGGCTAATTTTGTTATAATCAGGTGGAGGATCTCTTGTCTTCTATTATTCAATATGTTATATTTTAATGGTCACCTGGGGAGACGACGAAAAGGCAAATCCCGATGTAACATTGGGAGGCGCAAAGCCACGGATCCTAAAACACAGATAGTCGCAGATGAAAGACACAGATGATCGCAGATAATAGTCAGTGATAATCTGTTTTAAATCTGTGTTAATCTGTGAAGCGAAGCAGGACGGCCGGGTTGCCGAAAACTTCTTATGATGAAGATTAGACAAACCGGTTTTTTGTTATACGCAGATGGGTATAGAGATATGAAAATAGCGCTTAACTCAGATAAAAATACTCGAGGCAAAAGAAAAACCCAGGCAGTGGTTGAATATTTCTTAGCATTCGCGCTGATTATTATCTTGACTGTCCTGGGTTTTAACGGCGCAATC
>DAOVKQ010000020.1 GCA_030631705.1 Candidatus Omnitrophota bacterium
CGTAAGTATCGGTATTGCCGCCTACCCCAAAGACTCCTCCAATAAAAAAATCCTCATCAAGAAGGCTGACCAAGCACTATATGAAGCTAAAAGAAGAGGGAAAAACAGGGTAGTCCTTGCTTAGAAAGGAACAGCTTATTTGAGGGCTAATCGAATTCGAAGGAAATGGGGATAGAAAAAGCCTGCTGTTTCTGCTTTACGGTTTCCGGGAAAGGTAAAAAAGGAAATATCTCCCCCAAACTCCTTAAAATAAAACTTCTCAATAAAGAATTTTCCCCGTCCTCTTTCTCCATAATAAGCCGGGGGTCTCCTTTAAGATTTCCCTTAGAATCAATAATAAAGAATAAAGACATTTTGCCATTTATCTTCTCTAATTTTTCTTGGGAGTAATTATTTTTTAAAGACCTGTGTATCTTCGAATAAAGAAGCCGGTAATACTCCTGCAGCGAAGATATCAAAGGCTTTTTCTCTATCAGCGTATTTTCATTCTCCTCTATCTCTGTTTCCGTATCGGCTTTTATGCTTTCATCTTCCTCGAAAGAAACGGGTTCTTCTTCGATTTCTTTCTCTTTGGTTATTATACGGGGAGTCAATAGTATTACTATTTCTGTTTTATCTATATCTTCGGTTGTCTGCGTAAAAAGATTCCCGAGCAAAGGCACACTACTTAAAAAAGGAACCCTACTTTTTGCAGTTACCTTTTTGTCCCGAATCAGGCCGGCTAAAAGTATCGTCTCTCCGTCTTTAACCATTACTATGGTTTCTGCTTCGGTAGTGGTTACTACCGGAACTTTGGCTATCTCCCTTCCTTCGCTATCTTTCAGGGTTTCGTAACGTTCAAATGAAGTAATTTCGGGCTTTATCTTCATAGTTATATTCCCCAGGGAATTTATCTCGGGTGTAACCGAAAGAGTTACTCCTAAATCAATAAAATTTACGGAAGGAGAACTTGTGGTGGTAGCTTCGCTCTGGGTAAGAGTTGCTGTTATGTAAACATCTTTACTGCCCACTAATATTTTTGCCTCTTGATTATTTAAAACCGTAATCCTGGGAGTGGAAAGAGTATTCGTTTCCCCTTCTGTTTTTAAAAACTGTAATATGCCTCTTATGTCCCCGCGGCCGAAGCCCGTTATAGTAGTATAGCTGGAAAGCCCCAGGTCAATATCCACTGCCGGCATTTTGGTTGTAGTTGACAATAGGGGCAATTCCTCGAAAAGAGCCTCCCAATTTACGCCGAAATTGTTATCTTTGGATAAAACAACTTCTATGATCTGAGCCTCGATAAGCACCTGATAAGGTTCTTCATCAAAGGCGCTTACCAGTTCTTCGATTTTTTCTATCTTCCGGGGAGTATCGGTGACAATGATTTTATTAGTCCTTTCATCTACCCTTACCCTGCCCATATTTTTCGTAAGCGCTTCTTCGATTTTTGTTGCCAGTTCCTCAGCCTGGGCATAATCCAATTGAAAAACTCTGGTAACAAAAGCCGTATCAAGGCTTTTGATTACTCTTTCCATTTCTTCTATTTTAACAGGCGTATCCCTTAAAATTATTGTATTGGCTCTATCATCGGCAATTATTTTGCCTATTTTACTTTTAATCTGTTCCAAAATTTTTTTTACGTTTTCAACTTCCCCATGCTTTAACTTTACGATTTTCACCCCGGTCTTATTGTGAAACTTCTCGCCGTAAAGCAGCTCATAATCCTTATTGGTCATTACCTTCAGGACATTATCCTGTTCTTCATAAGCCAAGTCATTAGCCACAAGTATTATCTTAAGCGCCTCTGTTACATCTACATCTTTTAGAAATATCGTAACTTTACCCCTTACATTATTGCCGGTAATTATATTTAAACCGCTCTTTTTAGCCAAAATTTTCAAAACATCCAATATATCCATTCCTTTTAATTCAAGAGTTATCTTTTGGCTATCCTCTTCTGCGGTTTCATCAGGGGCTGGGGTAACATCCTGAGTTGTAGGCTGAGTACCGGTAAAGGCAGGATCCGGAGATATTAAAAAAGAGATACTTACGAACCATACACTTATTAACATCTTTATCATTCTCATTTTACCCCCGGTATACTTTATAAAGATATTTCAAAAATTTTACCTTTATACTTAAAGATCGCTTTACTCTCCAATATATCCTCTATCTCTATTTCGTCGATGAAATCACCTTTATAAACAGAATATATTTTCTTTGTCCGGCGATCTTCAATAACCGCATAATATTCTTTATCTTTTATAATCCCCCTAAGGTTAAGATTCTTAATTGCCTGCTCCGCCGCTAAATCAGCCGGTATCAAATCATCTCTATTGAAAGTTAGAGATTTAAATAGCTGTTTCCGGCTAATCTCCTCATTATAATATTCTATAGGGGGAAGTTTCTTTGTTTCTTTCATATTTACTTCGCCGCTTTCTTTATACCTTAGCGAAGCAATTTTATCTTTAACCGGTTTAGTCAGCAAATAATCAAATATAGTGCAGACAACAAGAACAATCAATATTATTAAAAGTGCTCCCTTAACCAATATCCATGATGCATCGGCACTTTTACCTTGTTTGCGCCTGATGCGGGAAAACAGCGTAGAAGTATTTTTATTCACTTTTTCAATAATTTCTTAATTTCTTTTAAAGTTTTTCTTTTTCTCCGCCAACCTCTTATCTCTTTCAGTTTTTCTACGGTTTGCTTATTAAAATAGCGGAAATTTGTTTCAGGGCTTCTATCGGCCTCTTTAATCAAGCCTATCCTTAAATAGTATTTTATGGTATGGATAGACTGGCCGGTAATCTTGGATAAATCTTTAATTAAATAAATTGACATCTTTTCAACTGCCTCTACTCGCCAATTAGAGAGTAAACCCCTTAATTAAAGATACACCTCCTGCTGCGCCTTGTCAACAAAAAAGCGGATAAAAGCGGATAAAAAATATAAAAATATTTTTGGGTTTATATCTTCGGTGAGTCTTTAAACGGCTGCCGTAAAATTAAGTCATTACTCCAGAGGCAGCAATAATATTTTGCTTATTTGCAGGCTGCCTCTTAAAATCCGGCCGGATGCATTTTTGGCACTTAGCCGCAGGCCATCTATTCTAATTAAATTGGGAGAGCTTTGAAGGCCGTAAATAAATTTGATAAGGGAATTCATATCTGTTTCCACTTTCACCTCTACCGTATATTTCTTATAGTACTCCGATTCTTTCAGACCTGCGGGTTTGATATCTGCGATATACACCCGGGAATCTTTCGCGCTATTCTCAACCTCCTGAAAAAAAAACGCCTCTTCTTCCTCATCGGAACCTGCCTGTTTTATATATGAAATATAACTATTATACTGCCGGGTAATAGAATCTTTTCTGGAAATAATTCTATTTTTTTTCTCCAGCTCGGCCTCTCTGGCCATAATCTTTTTGTTCAGCTCATTCAGCTTCCCGGCCTGAGGTTCAACTATAAAATTATACCCGAAAATGGCCAATATAACGGCTGCCATTAAACAAAAAATGTTTTTCTCTCTTTTTGATAAAACGATTGAAGTTTGTTTTCTACTCATTTTCCGCGCCTTACCGAATACTCTCTTCAAAAGATGACAAAAAACAGGTGATTTGAAAATCGGTTAATTCCTTGCCGCCTATCTTTCTCCTGGAAACATATTTTATTTTCATATCTTCGAAATAAGGCGAACTCTCTAAAACCGCCCCAAACTTAAAAACATCGGACATAACAAAAGAAGCGCCTTTAAGGGTTAACTTTTCTTTTCCTTCAAGCGCCAGAAAGTTTAAAGAAATCCCCTGGGGTATAATTCTATGCAATTCCCTGATGATTTCGATAGTTGAACCGCTGGTATCCAGTCTCTCCCGAATAATTTGCATTAGCGTTAACATATTTTCCATTCTTTTTGTTTCGACGCCTATTTGATCTATTTTTACACTCAACTCCCTTGAATAAACCCTTTTTTCATACAATTTCTTAAAATGAAACCCTGCTAAATTGCAGATAATAGCCAAAACAAGCGCTAAAGCCGTTAGGTAGTTTTTTCTTTGTTTAAGCTTTGATTTTTGAACCTGAATCTCTTTAGGCAGGAGATTTATCTTTACCGAACCGGGCCCAAGCATAAGCCCGGCTAAGCATGCTGTAGAAAGAGCTTTTTCTTTAAAATTCGTATCCGCAGCCGCCCCCTTTGCCAAAGGCAGCTTTCTCAAAAGATTAACCTCTTCCAAAGGAAAAGAAAATCTTTTCGCAAGAATTTTGCCTAAATTGCCGGAACCAATATCAGGATTAAGTAAAACTGCCTTATCGATTTTTTGTGAAATATTCTTTCGTTTACACACCTCTAAAGAACGGCTTATTTCATTCAACAGCTTCATCCAGGGATCGCTTTCCGGGCTATCTACCTCAGATCCTATTAGATGTTTTGCGCCCACTGACAGGCTGCGGGAAAAAATCAGATTAGATCGGCTGACTATTTCTATGTGTGCGGCTGAATAATCTATATCTATCAGCAAAATTGTTCCGCCTGAACAAGGAAAAGCCTGAAGATAAGCCTTGCTTACTATCTGAGAACTAAACACTACCTTCTCTATTTTTATTTGAGCCTGGTTGAATATCTTCAAAAGGCGGCTTACTATATCTTTATGAACAATTACCAGAAACACCCGTGAATAACCCCCCTGCTCAAAACCAATAATCTGAAAATCGACAATCGTCTCCTGGGGAAGGTAAGGAATCTCTTTAACGGCATGAAAATCAACCATTCTGCTGATTTCTTCCTTATCTACCGAAGGCAGTTTTAAAAATCTTATTGCTGCTTGATGGCGGGCAACAGAAGTAACCACGTAATCTTTTGAAATGCCAAAAGATCTGAAAATCCCGGCTATCTGCCGGGAAATTTGCTCATCTGACAATCCTTTTATTTCTCTGGCAATTAGTTTAGTAATTTCCCGGCCTTTAATTCCATAAGAACTTTGGGCTATTTTCAGCCAATCCCCGGTAATTTCCACACCTGTTATTGCCTTTTTTCTCTTATATATATTTAAAATCGCCAAAACATCTCTCCCTAATAATAATGTCCGGGGAACGTACTTAATTTACCTGCCAATATTTCAAAACAGAACGGCTCTTTTTCTGTTCACGGCTAACCACACAAGTTATAGTTCGCTTTACCCTGCCGTCTTTTAATTTACCCCTGGAACAAATTGTAAAAGCGCTGGATTTAGTAGTCAAAAACTCTTTATATTGGGGATTATTGATATCCATAATATCCGGCCCCCTCCCTGTATAATCATAAGGATAAAGTATGATATCAGCCCCCTCGGCAGCCTGAACAAACCAGCCGTTATCTTCTTCGGTATCAATATCTCCGTCTTCACCGGTTCTAAAAAGTATTATATCCTGAATTAAATCTTTATCCATACCTAAAATAGATAAAACTTGCGGGCCCGCAGTATTTATATTTATTTTACCGCTGCCATAAACAGTAATTAAATCTTTGATTTCGGTAAAAACCCTAACCGCTTCCTCTTCCGCTTTTTTCTTTGTGTAATTTTTTTCCCGGAAATAAAAGTATTCCAACACGTTCAAAAGCTCTTCGGGCAAATCAAGAGGGGCGTTCTTGACATAATCCGTATCATCGGCATCGCTGGCAAACATAGAATTGCTATCTTCATCTATCCAATCAATAAAAACACTAACCATACTTTTCGGAGAAGGAACATCCGCGTAATCAAAAAGATTTTCTACCACTTTCCTAAATTTTTCATCCGGGGCACCGCCCATAATCTTTTCTCTCATTACCTTATTTATATTAATCTTTCTCTCTTCATCCACTACTCCATAAATTAGCCTCCCTTCTTCGCCGCCGTAAGCTATTGAAAAACTCCCTTCCCCCAAAGGAACATCTCTAAATAAAACTTCCGGGTTCAGCTGTAAATCTCTATTGAAAGTAATTCCGCACTGGTTTAAAGTATCGAGATTTTTGTTCTGGTCTGAATTTATAGCTAAAACTGCATTTTCCACTCCTGCTTTAGCCAGATAAAAAGCTTTCTCTGTATCCCGCTGAAAACCCGCTAATCTCACCTCAAGGCCCATCCTGTAATTCAGGCTTATTGATAACACTACCAATATAGTCAGTATCCATAAAGTAATTAAAATTATAGAGCCTTTTTTCAGCGCTAACACTTTGATAACCTGCTATCCCTATACAATAAGTATTACTCTATTGCTATGTTCAGCTCACCGGGCTTTCCCATGGGAATATAAACCTGCCGCATTAAAGTAACCTGTTGGGAGGAATCTTTCTCTATAAGCGTTAAAAACATCCTTACTCCCCGGGGAGGATAAGGAAATTTCTCCTTAAAAAGCCACTCATCCTGCCATTGCGAATGAACTTCTTCACCTTCTTTTTTCTCGTAATAATATTGAAATTTCAAATCTTTTACCTCTACGGCCAATATTTCGGGGAGTGATTCTGTTTTTCCCTGGATATCGGTAAAAGATTCTTCCCATCTTTTTAATGTATAAAAATCCCTGCCCTGGCTTTGTTCAAGGAAATAACTCACTCTTCCTAAGGCAAATTGGCTCTCTTTATCCGGAGCAGCCGCATTAATAAGGGAAGGAAAAGATATTTTATTGTTTTCGCCTTCAAAAAACAAATCCAATTTTTTATAATAAACAGGCGGGGCATTTTTTAGCTCTCGGGCCAGCATATTTAAAGTTAATCTTGCCTGTTGATAAAGGCCGCCGTCATACTGGCCTCTCTTCCAGATTTCCATTCCCGCGCCTAATAAAGAATACATAGTTACCGCGACTACAGAAAATAAGGCCATTGCCAATAAAATTTCAATAAAAGTAAACCCTGTTAGAGATTTAACTTTAATGAGTTGGGCTTTCTCTAACCAGGCAAATTTTTTCTTATCCTTCATTTTTTAAATAGGTAATCATCTTGACTTCCCGGCTGCCTGCGCGGCTTGGCCATTTAACCTTAAACTCAACCTCACTAAGCGCTAAACTTTCTCCTTCGCTGTCTACCAGGTCTTCTAAGTTTATCTCCCAGCTAAATTCCTCCCGCCATTCGGTCCCCGGATATATCGGAGCAAAAACTCCTTGATGTTCATCAAAAAAAACTTTCTTATCCCTGTCCGACATTTGCTCTAAGCCCCAAATGAGTTCTTCCAAAAGAAATACCGCCTGAGTATATTTTTGCGAAACTTTAGCTGCCCTCAGAGAAACCGAGAAAGAACGGATTACGAATACAGCAACGATAGAAAGAATAGAAACCGAGAGTAAAACCTCAAACAACAAAAACCCTCTAATCTTCCTCATACTCTTTTACCCCTCTATACGTATTGTCAAAACTACTCACCCTTTATAACACGATTAAAAACTCTATTTAAAATCAGCGCCTTTGCCCCCTACATATTTAAGCCCCGTATTTACTACCCTTTTTTTGTCCACTTCGTAGGTGGACATTTTTGGTTACTCTATTGCCCCTACTCTTCTTTGATAATGCTTACGTGAGCTATTCTGTTTTCCGTAGTCAGGGTATATCTTGCTCCTTTGACACCGGTAAGATATATAAACTTATGATTGGTTCGGCCGTCAGGATAAAAGCTCATAAAAGAGGAGTCTTTATCTTCGAATTCGATGGTTACGCCTTGGGGAATAACGAATTTATTCCCAAATCTTCCCGAAACAGGCTCATCCCCGGCTTCGAGCCAATATTCATTATTAATAAAATCTAGTTTAAGTTTATATCTTATCCTCTCTACTATTGCTCTTTCCTGGGCATAACGGATTAATTTAGCTAAATCAACCGGAAAATTGGTTTGTTGAAATCCATAGAAAAAATTCCTAAA
>DAOVKQ010000006.1 GCA_030631705.1 Candidatus Omnitrophota bacterium
ATTTTATGGAATTCATCGGGATCAATTCAACTAGACCATTGACAAAATAATTATTTTGTCAATGGTCTAGTTGAATTGATCCCGATGAATTCCATAAAATTGTCGTAAGAGAATTTTATGGTACTTAGGCGAATCGGGATATACTATTAATATTTATACCTGCTCCTCAATGAAACTATCACTCTTTCTGTCATTATCCAGCTTGACCGGATAATCCAGGAATTCTGGATTCCCGCTGGAGTTTACCCTCACGAAAGCGGGGGCGGGAATGACACTCCTCGGGGAATTGTCATTAATATCCATATATTCCTTATCCCTCATCTTCATCCTGCCTTATGTCATCTACCGGCTGCTCATCGTCGCCGCGGGTCTGCTGATTTTCTTCAATACTCTCTTCGGGTATTCTTTTTACTGCTAAAATTACCTTTGAAGTCCTCAATACTTTATCGTCCAATAAATAACCTTTCTGGACTTCTTCCAAAACCGCGTGCTCTTCTGAATCGGGATCTTCTTTCTGGCCCACTATTTCATGAAAGTGAGGGTCGAATTTCTTCCCTTTTGCCTGAATAGATTTCAGGCCTTCTTTCTTAAGAATTTTAAGTAAATTATTATAAGTTATTTCTATGCCTTTATTTATTTCACTTCCCGGTTCATGCTCCCTTACCGCGCATAAAGCATGCTCTAATTCATCAACTATAACGATTAAATCCCTTATCAAAGAGTAATTGGCGAACCTTATTAAATCTACTCTTTCCTTATTCCAGCGCTTGCGAATATTATCAAATTCAGCGCATGCCCTCAGGTGTTTATTTTCTAAATAATCGAATTCTGCTGCCTTTTCGCGCAAATCCTTTATTTCATCGGCCGGAAGCGTAAGCTCACCGTGAGATTGCGGATTTTTATCGGCATTTTTTGAAGAATCATTACGCTCTTGGGCTTTTTCTTTTTTTAAATCTTCTTTTTTAGACATATTAATCCCTTAAAATATCTCCTAAAGTGCACTTAACAGAATACAACGATTCACAGGCCTTTACATAATTCATCCTCATCGGGCCTATAAGAGCTAAGGCCAAAGAAAAATTTCTTTCCTTAATACCGGAAATAAGCAAAGAACAGTCGGATATCTCATCAAAGCCGATATCGTCACCGATGACTATTTTTAAATCTTCTCCGATACAGTTAAACAGCACATCCTGAATCTGGTCTATTTTGACTTCCAGGGCATAAAACAAATTTCTTAGCTTTATAATATCCTCGAATTCCGGCTGCTCAAGCATAAAACGCATACCCCGAAAGAATAATCTTTCTTCTTCGCCCCAGATTCCGATTAAAGAAGTATAACCGCTTTTATTCGATAATGCTTCAACTGCCGCTTCAAATAGTTCTTTAACATCACTGATAGCCTCGAAAGAAAAAGGCTCATGATGATGACTTTCTTTAATAAGTTCTTCTTTATTAAGATGACCTACGTAATGTTTAAAAGCGTATTTAGTAGGGACTCTTCCCGAAGAAGTATGAACATGAAAGAGAAACCCCTGCCTTTCCAGCGATTCCATAACATTCCTTACGGTTGCCGAAGAATAACAAAGATTATACTTCCGGCATAAATAAGACGAACTGATAGGATGTGATTCTTCAATATAGCTGTCAACCAGCAAATCTAAAATCTCATCTTCTCTTTTTTTTGTATCTAAACATCTCATAATCAATTAATTGTTGGCACTCTCAAGGCTAGAGTGCCAAATATACTAACATAGCCCTTTTAATCCGTCAAGTACAACTAAATTGTAATACTAATTTCGGCTATATTATGGAATCTTTATTCCTCTAACTCATTGCCGGCCAGGCGGTAACTGAGCCTGTTCTTCCGCGAACGATCCTCTAACTTATGCCTTGCTTTGTCCAGCTGCTTTAGGAGAGCGGCAAAACAATTATTAATAGCAATACTGGGAGTTTTATCCCTGCTTTGAGCTTTAAACACCCTAAAAGGAAGATACATATTTATCCAACAGAAATAATCGTCTTTATGAGGATTCTTCTCCATATGAAAAGAAACATGAACGACATCATTAGGCTTAAAGATCTTTGTATGTCTTTCTATCCTGCTTATATTCTTCTCGATAATATTATCGAGAATGGTACTGCTCTCTAAATGCTTAAAAGAAATATCAATACGCATATTACCCCCCCTTAATGAGACTCACCCCCTGTCATTATCCGGCTTGACCGGATAATCCAGTAATTCTGGATTCCCGCTTCCGCGGGAATGACACCTTTGACAGTATCACTATATACTCAATACTATTTATACTTCTACTTTTTCTCAAATACAATTTTTCTATTCTCTACAGCAACAGAGATACTGCTTCCTTCTTGTATGTCTCCGCTTAATATCTTTATACTCAAAGGATTAATTATCAATCTTTGTATCGTTCTCTTTACCGGCCGCGCGCCGTATTCCGGGCTAAAACCTTTATCGGCCAGAAATTCTTCCACCTCCTGGGAAAAATTGATTTTTACCTGTTTATCTTTAAGCCTTTCCCGCAATATATCAAATTGCCTGGTTACTATCATCCTTATATGTTCAAGTGATAAACGGTTGAAAATTACAATTTCGTCTAAGCGGTTCAAAAACTCCGGCCGGAAATAGTTTTTAAGCTCTGACTTTACCTTTTCCTCTACACCTTTTATTGTAACGGTAGGATCCTGAAAATAGTCACTGCCAATATTTGAAGTCATAATTATAACAGTATTCTTAAAATTGACAACCTTTCCTTTTGAGTCTGTCAAACGGCCTTCATCAAGTATCTGCAGCAGAATATTAAATACTTCCGCGTGAGCCTTTTCTATCTCATCAAGAAGCACTACTGAATAAGGATTTCTCCTGATTTTCTCGGTAAGCTGGCCTCCTTCTTCATAGCCTACATATCCGGGAGGAGCGCCGATAAGACGGGAAACAGAGAACTTTTCCATATACTCACTCATATCGATTCTTACAATATTGCTTTCGCTGTTGAACAAAAACTGCGCCAAAGTTTTTGCCAACTCTGTCTTCCCCACGCCGGTAGGGCCCAGAAACAAAAACGACCCTATCGGACGGCTGGGATCAGCTAAACCGGAACGGGCACGTCTTACGCAACTGGCTATTAAGCCAATTGTCTCATCCTGTCCGACTACCCGTTTCTTTAGCTCTTCTTCCATCCTTAACAACTTGTCCATCTCTGCTTCCATAAGGCGCGATACCGGTACGCCTGTCCAGTGGCTGACGATTTCGGCAATATCCTCCCGGTCGACCTCTTCCTTAAGCATCTTTGAATCTTTCTGCACTTTGATAAGCTCTTTATTTAAACCTTTTAATTCATCTTCAAGTGAGGGAATTTTTCCGTAACGAATCTCCGCGACTTTGTCTAATTGGGCCTGCTTCTGGTGATCATTTGCCTCTAATCTAAGATCTTCTATTTCTCCTTTTATCTTTTGTATGCGGTTAATAAAATCCTTTTCTTTCTTCCATTGTTTCTTTTCCTTGTCCAGCTCTTCATTCAATGAACTTATCTCCTGTTTAAGCTTGCTGAAATTTACTTGCGATGCCGCGTCTTTCTCTTTCTTAAGCGCTTCTTTTTGAATCTCAAGCTCCACGACCCGCCTTTCCAATTTGTCTACTTCTTCGGGCTTTGAATCAATCTCGATACGCAGGCGCGACGCTGCCTCATCAATTAAATCTATTGCCTTATCAGGCAAAAACCTGTCGTTTACGTAACGGGCGGAAAGGACTGCCGCGGCAATCAATGCCGAGTCTTTCAGCCTAACTCCGTGATGAACTTCGTATTTTTCTTTTAAGCCGCGCAAAATAGCAATAGTCTGTTCAACCGTAGGTTCTCCTAAAAGAACCGGCTGAAACCGCCTTTCTAAAGCAGCGTCTTTTTCTATATGTTTTCTGTATTCATCAATCGTTGTTGCCCCTATACAATGCAAAGTTCCTTTAGCCAGTGCGGGCTTAAGCATATTAGCGGCGTCGACCGCCCCTTGAGCTTCGCCGGCGCCGACAAGGGTATGAAGTTCGTCTATAAAAAGAATTATTTCTCCCTCTTTAGACTCTATCTCCTTAAGTACCGCCTTAAGGCGCTCTTCGAACTCTCCTCTGAATTTTGACCCGGCAATCAAACTTCCTAAATCTAAAGCAATTATTTTTTTATCCTTTAATCCCTCAGGAACATCACCAAGAGCAATCCGCTGGGCTAAACCTTCTGCCACCGCTGTTTTACCCACACCCGGGTCTCCGATAAGCACAGGATTATTCTTGGTCCTGCGGGAAAGTACCTGCATGAGGCGCCTGATCTCCCGGTCCCTCCCGATAACGGGATCCAACTTGCCTTTTTTCGCAAGTTCGGTTAAATCTCTTCCGAATTTCTCAAGAGCCAGGTATGTAGATTCCGCGCTATAAGAATCAGCTTTTTGTGAACCGCGCAACGCTTTAATCTCCCTGGATATATCATCTACGGTAACTCCCTGTTTTGATAAATATTCAAAAAGAAAACCGCCCTTGTCTTTTGCCGCTCCCAGCAAAAGATGTTCCGAGCTTGTGTAGCTATCGGAAAGGCCATCGGCGTATTCTCCGGCGTAATTAAAAACCTGCTGCAGGCGCACTGAACCATGTATGCCGGCGGAATTACCGTATACCTTAGGCTGATTATCTAAATAAGTTTTTAGTTTACTCTTTAAATCCGCCGGATCTACGCCTAAATTAGAAAAAACATTGCTCGATAAACTCTTCGCGTCATCAACCAGATGATAAAGTATATGTTCCGGCAAAAGTGTCTGATGTTGATACTTTTGAGCTAAGGATAAAGAATTATTTATGGCTTCCTGAGCTTTTAATGTAAATTTCTCGAAATTCATTATCGTTCTCCTGATTATAGAAGCGGAACCCCGCGGATATCTACGCGGATACACGCGGAAGCTTTGTACGCGCAGAATCATAAATGCGCCTTATAATTTCAAGTTTTATAAGATTCTTCTTCGTATAATAATTTTCCCATTTCTCTCTCAGCGTTCTTCCGCGTCTAGTTCCGCGGTAATCCGCTTCTATTAATAAAGGTATCTGACTGCTTTCCCACGCTGTCTATTCCCAATTATTGATATCGTCGTCATTTCCCGAAATTTCATCCCTTCCTGAAGAAAATAAATCATAATACCGGTTATGCTCTCCCGGATACTTATAGTGATAAGGTTCTCCCCAGGGATCTTTAGGTACTCTTTTAAGATAAGGACCATTCCAACTTTCACTGGTTGACCCCCCCTCTAACAAATCTTCTATTTTCTGAGGATATTCTCCCATATCCATCTCATAAAGATCCAACGCGGAAGGAATATTGGCTTCGATGTCCGCTTTTGCCGCGACTCTTCTTGCCCGTTCAGCCCTGCCTGCTAATTGAGGCACAACCAATGATGCCAAAACTCCAATAATTATTACAACCAGCATCAGCTCTATCAAGCTAAAAGTTTTTCTCATATCCAGCCTCCTGGTATAATCATCAGGTATAATCTGGCTTATACCTGATTACAGTGATTATTAATAGATTACAGAAATTAAACCATTAATCTTCTGAAAAGACATCCTACTGCTCTCTCCTTATAGGATGTCTTTTCTGCTACATCTCTCTCCACTGGATTATCTTATCAGAATTCATTATTATATTATACCTCCGTGCGCGCCTGCCCCTCACTTCTGTCTCTATATTCACCAAAAAAAATTCCCCCTCTACGTCGAACCACCCCATATACTCCAAAAGCTGCTGCTCCTGAGCCTCAAACAATCCGGTAAAAGAACGCAAGGTATCTAAGATTTCTTCTTTCGTTTCAAAGACTCCGTCATCTTCAGTACCCGCTTCTCCGTCTATGCCCTTACGAAACGACATGATAATATCAACTAAACTATTTTCCAACCCCAGGCTTCTTAGCACTTGCGGCGACGCGGTATTTATATTAACCCTTCCACTGCTGTGAACCGTTATAAAATCACTAAACTGAGTAAACGCGTTCTCGTCTACTCCGTTCACCAGCAGTAATTCTTCTTTTACGGAAAACGGCCGAAAAGGCGAAGTCGTAATATCCCTCGCGATATCTTCGTTTATGCCGGGGAGCCGCTTCAGCATATCTGCCGATAAAATATTAATGTTTATCTTACTTTCTTCATCAATAAAGGTATAAACGACGCGGGTCAGCCCAAGTTTTTTTTCTCTGGATTGCGCCAGTTCAAACAGAGTATCGTACTTAGTATGATCGCCGTCTAATTCATGTTTTACGTATCTACACACTCCCCGGGCGGCATGATACGATAAACTAAAATCCCGCAGGCGCCGCGACACCGCCATGCCTGATACCGCGCTGCCGTATAACGACACTGAAAAAACAGAAAGAATAACCAGCATCCAGATAGAAACAATCAGCATGCTCGCTCTTTTTTTTACCCTAACTAACCGGGAAAAAAACGGTCTTTTGTATTTTCTTTCCATCAATCTCAATATTTATTGCTACCGCGGCGGGAAAATTTTGTTCTGTTTCCGGATTATCTTTCCATACGTAACATCCCTCTTCAATATCAAAAATCAAATAACGAAAAATAATCTAACCGGCGCTGAAAAGATTTTTTTTATCATTTTCATTGTCATTTTTACTCAATACATCCTGATAGCGAATTTTTCTGTATGAGAATTGTCCGCTGGAAGCACCAAATTCATATACCATCTTGGAGATGGAATTCTTAGCCAAAGTAGAAAATTCCATGCGGCCTGAGTCTCCGGCAAAATCAATATCCGGCACGCGCGCGTGCTGCCGAAGTTGACGGCAAAGCCGCTCCAGCCCCAGGAGAACGTCTTTCCGGAAAAAAACGGCATTCTCCGTTCTCCTCCATAGTTTCATTCCCGAAAACAAAACTCCCCCCAGGCTCAGGGATATGGCCGAAAGTATACAGACCGCAACCAATAATTCTACCAGCGTAAAACTTTTTATCCATTTCACCTTTTAGACTCCAGGTAAGAAACCAGCTTCTCTTCTTTGTTTATGCCTGCCTCTTTCCAGCTAACGGTCAATTTTACTTCCCTCATATTCTCCATATTTTCATCATTCAATGAAAGAGGAAAAAAATTTAACTTCCAATGAAAATCTTTTCCGTTCAACACAACATCCCCTGCCAAATTCTCTTCCGGAAATTCCTCTCCGTTTAAGATCGTTTCCTGTAAATCCGCCATTCTTGTATCTAAAAACTGAACTACCGCTATTTCATTTTGAGCGTGGTTCAATGCCCCGGCGACAGAAAAAAAAGACCTCAAAACCGCTGTCAGCCCCACCGATAAAACTGCTACGGTCACCATAAGTTCAATTAAAGAAAAAGATTTTCTGCAACGCACTATTTCTTTATTCCAGCAAACGCGAATACTACGGAACCAGCATACTTATTTTGACTTCTAATTTTAATTCCTCGGCACTCTTATCTTTGAGAGATAAACTAAGTTTGTCTATTTTTATAAGCAGTTTATTTCTCTGAACCTCGTCAAGAAAAATGAGAATTTCATCAATCGCCCCTTCACCTCTAAAATCCGCGTTATAAAGCCCGACCCCACTCTCCTCCGTCATCCCTGAAGGGCTTAAACTTATAATAGATAATCCCGAATCATGGGCAATCTTTTCCAACTCTTTGAGAAGGTCGCCGGACGCCTCCTGCTTTGAGTAATAGGGCTGCCGCAAATACGCTTTATGTTTTTTATATTCCTCTATTATCCGGTCTTTTCTGGCCTGTATTTCCCGATACTCCTTTACCCTTGATTCGGCGGCCGCTATTTCTTCTCCGGTTTTTCTGATTTTATCCCCCAACGGGTTTAATATCATCCTAATAAATATAAATACGAATATGACATTGCCCGCTATAAGAACCCAGACTTTTTTTGTCTTGAAACCGGCTATTATATTCATATCCACAATTTCAGCCGCAAACCCCTTAGTCGAAAACGCATAAAAATACTCAGTTCTCCCTTCTTTCTTCCTGCAAATAATAATCGATCACATACTGTTCTATTCTATCTCTCACGGGCATGGTAATATCAATCAATTCCAATCCTATAATACATTGATTGTTCTCTTTCGCTTTTTTTATCCAAATCACTCTCGACAGCGCTTTAACCTCCTGACCTCCACCGGGAAGATTTGTCCTGACTCCCACCTTTATTATTCCCGACAACAACCCATCTGCCTCCATTTCTTCAATGGGCGGCATCTCGACGCACATTCCCAAAGAAGAAAAGTTACAGATCGTGCCATTTTTTTTCTTGGGAGAATCGGGCAATATCACATCACTGAAGAAAATGAACTCGCCGGGCATCTTTCCCCGCCAACGCACAGCCTTCCTTTTCTCCGACTCTTTTTTGCGATTCTTCATAAACCCCATACTCCCTCCTTTTATATCTGTAATCGACTACGCGCTTTCGACATAAATTATAATACTTAGATTTTGCCACGCGGCAAGAAAAAAAATTCTATCCCAAAATGCGTAAACTCGCCTTCCCTGGTTTTCTTCTTGCGGGTATATTGAGTCTGAACGCTGTTAAAACGTTCTGATTTCTCTATTAAGCTGATAAAAGCAAAAACATCGGAAAGCCTCGCGGCCTCTCCACGCAGGGCCACTTTATTGTTCTCGTCTATAGTCATCTGCTTGACCGCTATCCGGGAAGGAAGAACGCGATAGATTTCCTGGAATAACAAAGATGATAATTTTCGTTCTTCGAGAACGCTTCTTACAAGCTCGTTTTTCCTGGACCACTCTATTAAATCTCCTATATCGTTTTTTATTGTGTTCGCGGAAGAAGTAAGCTTCTTTAAATATAGCTGCCTATTGTATACCCTGCCGAGAAATAAACCATAGGTTATAAAGAAAATATATATAAGAAGATACCCCACCCTGACCAATTCCCTGGTTTCATTTCTCAGTTCTCTTCTTACTCCGATCTCGGGAACATCAAAAATAATCCTTTTCGGATTATCAAAAAGAAATTCTTTCAAAGAAGTAATAGAAATGGTTTTAGGAATCTCTACTTGTTTATCCCTGAATTTGTTGATAATAAGCTCCACGGGCAAAAATGCCGCCGGCATTCCCAGTTCCTTTTCGAAGACACTCCTTGATTCTCTTAAATTGCTTATCGCCCCCGAAATAATGACCTTCTCCGGCTTCTTATACTCATACGCTGCCCGGAATACGGCCAAAAACTGCTTTATTTCTTTTATTAATTTTATCTTGCCCGTATTTTCCGACAGCTGTTCCGACCCGATCACGATACTACTGGTAAAAAATAAATGGTGTTTAGAAAATGCCATCACCTCCGTATAATCACAATCTACCTCCAACCCAAGATACACTGTATCCGAGTTCATTTCCGGTTCGCAATTCGATAAAATCCACTCCTTTGTCCCGCAGGAACTCAAAGCTATCTTATCGGCGGATAACCCCGCGTCCGCCAATATCTTAAGCTGTCTGTTTAAAGCGTCTTTGCTGACGATAGACAGCAAAACCTTGGTATAACCTAACCCGTCGGTGTCGAGAACGGAATAGGCGTATACCACTTCCTCTTTTTTATACGGTACCACTCTCACTAAATGAAGGTCGACCATTTTGGAAATCTCGCCAAGATTCTGGGAAGGAAAAGACAATGTTCTCATGATAACCAGATTACGCGGCAGGCTCACGACCAGGTTTTTCGGTTTCAATCTCAACGTCTCGAAGGTCGCGGACACAATAATACTTAACTGCGTATCATCAAGTGAAGCGATGGGATCCGCAAAACAAAAAAACTTCTTTATCGTATTATGCGCGGTTAAAGTGGCTGCCACCACCTTAAAATAACTTTTACCCATTTCGATAACTACCAATTCATTCATTCTTTATCTAATTAATACCAATACGGTATTTACGGACCATTCTTAATTAAGTTGAATAGATTTCTATAACTCAATGATTTGCAAGTTATTAGAACAAATGCGAAAGACAACAGTCCCATCATATCTTTTTGTCATTGTATGAACTGGGTTATTTGGAAAATAGGCAATAACATAGCAATTACTATTCCTCCCAGCACGACTCCCAGAGCGAGAATAAATAACGGCTCCAGGACAGAAGCTATAACGGCGGTATCCGATTCAATTTCCTGAACATACGAATCCGCTATTTCGTTCAATACCTCCCCCAACCGTCCTGACTCTTCGCCTATAGCTATCATTTTTATAAAGAAATCGGGAAAGCTTTTTACCACGGCCATACTCTCATACATTGCCTGACCGTTCTTTATTTTCTCTGCCGCCTCTTTTAATTTTCTTCGCATCCTTGCGTCGCCAACGCTTAAACCTGCTATTTCCAGAGACTGCAGGGGAGTAACGCCACTGCTAATCAGTAAATGTAAAGCCATGGCAAAATTAGCCAATTCCTGATTTTTCAACAACCTGCTTATTACAGGCAGCCTCTCCATCAACCATTTAAAATACCCTGAAAAAACCTTACTTCCTTTGTAAAAAATAATTACCGATACCGCGGCCAAAACAAAAAATGCCGATAACCAGTTTTTTGTTGAAAAATCACTAATCCTTAGAATAACTTTTGTTATCAGGGGAAGGTTGCTTCCCAGCCCCTCAAAAATATCTTTCAGCTTTGGTATTACGAAATTCATTATCACAAAAATACTCATAACCCCGACACAGAGAAGTATGGCCGGATAGATAAGGGCCCTTAAAACCTTGTTTTTCAGATTCTCCCGCGTCTGCATAAAATAGATTATCTGAGTTAACGCCGCGTCCATAGTACCGCTTACCTCTCCGGCTTTAACGATACTGACGAACAAAGAAGAAAAAACGCCTTCAAACCTGCCCAAAGCCTGGGAAAAAGAATCGCCTTCTTCAATTAAAGCGCATACCTTCAAAATGACCTGCTTAAAAGCGGGATTGTCCATCTGGCCGTATAAAATTTTAAGACTGGTAAGCAGTTCTATCTTTGCCCTGCTTAGAGTGGCTAACTTCCGGGTAAATACCAGCACCTCTTTACGGCTTATTTTTTTTCGCGAAAGTTTTTGAAAAATACTTGTAAAAACTTTTTCGGAACGAATATGCCGGGCAGGAATAATTCTTTCAAGAGAATCGCAAATCTCAACCTCTACGGCGAATAAGTTTTGTTTAACTAATTTATCTATAACGTCGGTTTCGTCTGCCGCGGTTAAAGTTCCCTCCACGACATCCCCTGTGCTCTTTTTAGCTTTATACCTGAATACAGACATCCGGTTTCTCCCCGCCTTTAATTCTGTTGACGCTGTTTGCGCTTTCTAAATATCCACAATTCTCATTATCTCCTCAAACGTAGTAATCCCTTCTCTGATTTTCTCTATCCCCGCGTCCAAAAGCGTTCTGAATCCCGACCGCCTCGCTCTATCCTTTATCTCAACTGCAGACGCCCTGTTAAGTATCAATGTTCTCATATCATCATCTACGACCAGGATTTCATAAATCGCCATGCGGCCTTTATACCCTATATGCCCGCACTCCGCGCAGCCTTTCCCATAAAACAATTCAATGCCTTTCAAAAAATCCGGCGCATCTTGTGTGTTTTTCCTTTTTTCCTTACAATTCGGGCATATCAATCTAATCAGCCTCTGAGAAATAAAAGCGTTAACCGACGAAGCCACAAGATATGGTTCAATGCCTATGTCCAAAAGTCTGGTTATACCGCTGGGGGCATCGTTCGTATGTAATGTCGAAAAAATAAGGTGCCCCGTCAATGAAGTCCTTATGGCAAGCTCGGCCGTCTCAAGATCCCTTACTTCACCAACCATCATTATGTCGGGGTCATGACGTAATATGCTTCGTAAAGCAGTGGCGAAAGTAAAATTTATCTCCGGCCTCACCTGAATCTGCGTAACATCCTCAAGCTCATATTCTATGGGGTCTTCTATGGTTACTATTTTAACAGCTTCTTTGTTTAACCTTATAAGACAGGCATAAAGAGTAGTAGTTTTTCCGCTTCCGGTAGGGCCGGTAAGAAATATAATACCGTGAGACTTATCCATAACCGCTTCCATCATGCTTAAATCCCGCGGTAAGAAACCTAAGTCCTCTAATTTATAGAGAAGGTGAACAGGCAAAATCCTTATAACCACGTTCTCACCGTAAAGAGAAGGAATAATGGAAATTCTCAAATC
>DAOVKQ010000019.1 GCA_030631705.1 Candidatus Omnitrophota bacterium
AAGACAAAATTTTGGTTATTGTTTATTGTATATTGGGATTTGTTTGTAATTTGTTTATTGTAATTTGGAATTTGGCGTTTCATTTTGCCCCATTACCTTATTATGACTTAGACTTTTCCAAATATTTATTTCTCCAATTCTTGGGTAAAGATTTTTTTTTGAATTTCCCACCACCAATACCCGGGTGTGTTACTTATGGTAAATGTCATGACTCCCGTAGAACCGCCAGCCAAGGCCGCCCGTAAAGCCTTTTCGTATTCATTTGCTTTCATTTGGTTAGAATCGCCGGGCAATTGAATAATGGGCCAAATATCTTTGTTTGTCTTAATCTTCAGCCATCTGGTTAGGGAAGTTATCCACTCCACATCTCTATGACACAATAAATGATAGCTCATGGGAGAAAATACATCTATCAGAACAGAAAGTTTTTCTATATCTTGTCCAATCACATTATATATTGCATTATCGAAATCCTCTTCTTTCCAGGGAACTACAAAAACTCCTATAATTGCGTTTTTCCTGTGTTTGGTTACGGCATTCCTGATTTTCCTTATCGTATCGGTTATTACGGCACATCTCCATTCATACCACTTTTGGGAACAATTTTTATATATCCACGCAGAAATTTCCTCGGTCGACTTTAATCCTTTCGGTATTGTTATTTGCTTCTCTTTTTGGAATCTTTCAAGACAACTATTACAAAAGCAGGCGCGTTGGATATCAGGTTCTTTTCCTTCCCATTTCGTAGGCCATCTAATAAAATCCAGCCATAATCCATCAATTTGATATTTCTTTGCTATTTCTTCCGCCTCTTTTACTTTACGCTCAATTAACCATTCCTGTGTCGGACAAACACCGGCATACCATCCGTTTATCTCCGCGAGATTACCGTTTGATAGTTTGGGCCGGGATTCGGGATGCTCTATCCAGTGATCTTTACCAAAAAACACTTTCATTTGCGCATACGCTTTTATACCCTGTTTATGAAGTTCATCTATTATCGAATTATCAAGAGGAACATGCACAATAGCATTTATGCCGCAGTCCTTAAGATATCTTACGGTTTGCTCCAAGTCCGCAGATTTAAATATCGGGGAATCTAAAGGAATATCGTAAATTGCCGTTGTTATTTGCTGTTCTCCAAAAGAATAAACCGCAAATAAAATCAGACCAGTGAAACAAAAAATAATATACCACGGTTTTTTCTGCATTCTCACTCGTCGTAACGCGCTCTTTTTACCTAAATCTTTTCAGGGCGCGTTCCGTTTCTTTTTTTATAATTTCTTCTTTTATCTTTTTACGTTTATCATACGATTTTCGCCCTTTTGCCAGCGCTATTTCCACTTTTACCCAACCGCGCTCATTGAAAAATAACCTCAGAGGAATAAGGGTTAGTCCTTTTTGAGCGATAGATCCGATTAATCTCCTCATTTCCTTTTTATGAAGAAGGAGTTTGCGCGTACGTTTTGTGCTGATTTTTATATACGATTACTTAACGAATTCCGGTATGTGCATACTATACAGAAAAACCTCTGAACCTTCCAGCCGGGCAAATGCGTTATCTATTGAACATCCTTTACAGCGTAAAGATTTAACTTCCATACCTTTTAGTTCAATACCGGCTTCATAGGTTTCCATGATTTGATAATCCCGTCTTGCCTTACGATTTGTCGCTATATTTTTCATGCAAAATATCTTTCGTTCAAAAAGTTAAATTAGATACTGTAAGGTATAAGTTTACCCATAAAGGTACGGTAACGGCGCTGAAAATATGCGTCAGGAAAACACCGTAAGAAATAAATCTGCTGTTTCCCCTGTGCATATCCGCCACGATAGGAAGCGATGCAGCCGAAGGCATGGTTGCTTCCAGAAGGATAAAAAAACCTAGCAGAGAATAAAACTGAAATTTATAAATTATGAAAAAAACAACAAGAGGCAAAACTACTAATTTCAGGAGTACGATTCTTGCGCTAACAAAATTACCCGAGTATACTTGAGATGAACATTTTGCCAGCCAGGCCCCTAAGATTACCATTGAAAGAACAAAGCTTGTCTCTCCGACCATTTGTATGGGGGTGATAATAATGGAAGGAATAAATTTCCCTAAACCTAAATAAACAACCAACAAAGACAGGGCGACGCTTAAACTAGGAGGCGAAAGAAGCGATTTAATGGCAAATTTATCTTCCCTTCTGTTAAAAATGAAAAAACTTGCTACTGACCACATAAGAATATTAAAGCCTAAAAGATAGAGAAAAATGTAAGTAAGAAACTGACTGCGAACATCAGAGGGTAAAAGAAAAATTACAATATTCATCGGTAAATATCCGCAGTTTTGAAAGCTTATCAAC
Source organism: Candidatus Omnitrophota bacterium (assembly GCA_030631705.1). Lineage (GTDB taxonomy): Bacteria > Omnitrophota > Gorgyraeia > Duberdicusellales > 4484-171 > DAOVKQ01. Next base: position 2,352 of record DAOVKQ010000019.1, read on the forward strand.
GCCACAAATTCCCTTCGCAGTTCTCCCGGCATACGAAAAGATCCCAAAAAACCAAGAAACAAGCCCAGAGAAAATATTACGACGCTTATAACTATAAAAATCCATGGACCGGGCATGAGGGCGGGAACAAAATTATTAACTATATTAGAGAAAATCAGGCTGGGAATAGCTATATTAATAACAAATGTAGTTAAGAATCGCAAAGCTTCCTCTTTAAGCACATTTTTCTTATACAGGCAATAGCCAAGAAAAACTATCACAAATAATTTTAAAATCGCGAAAAATATTATATTCATGCCTTAAATTATAACACACGTTTTAAATTAATAAATACCATACTTTTTGAATCAAGCCGCGAATAAAAAAACATTTTAACAAAGAAAAATGTCTGCTATAATCAGTTGTTTATTGCCGAAGTGGTGAAACTGGCAGACACGCAGCGTTCAGGACGCTGTGAGCGCAAGCTCGTGAGAGTTCAAATCTCTCCTTCGGCACCAATTTACCCTTATTGAAGGCGCTTCGCTGGTGTCAGCTTAGTGCCGAAAAAAAATAAAGGTATAACCCTAAATATATTCATTTTTTTCGGAGAGGTGCCTGAGCCCGGCTTAAAGGGTCCGATTCGAAATCGGATGTTTGCTTAATAGGCGAACCGTGAGTTCGAATCTCACCCTCTCCGCTCTTCTTCGGTAAATAGGGACAGACACCTATTTTATTGATATCTCACCTTTCATAATACCTTAGTGTCTAATTAGGAACAAAAAGGGATCGGAATGATTTTTTGTTAAGTGCAATCATAACGACTAAAAATCACTCTGACCCCTTTTTACGAGCATCGAGTATCGGGCATCAAGAATTTATTAATTGATATAATCACTTATATCCAGAGGCAGGCCTAAATATTCTTTGATATGCCTGATTCTCTGAGCAGTATAGGGATGAGTCCGGAAATAGGAATATTGCCGGAGTGGCGCTTTTTTATTCTCTAAATACAGTTTATCTAAAACTCTTATTCCTGCCGCGGGATTAAACCCGGCAAGTTTAAGGTACTTACAGGCTAATTCATCAGCATTAAATTCATCTTCCCGGGAATAAGCGACCATAACTTGAGAAAGCGCGAAAGAAAGCCCGCCGGTAAAGCTGGGGTCAGAATTGGTTTGGGTGCTCGCAAGCAGCAAAAGGTTCGCTCCGAGACTTGCCTGGAGCCGTTTTATTGAATGCCGCGAAACAATATGGCCTATTTCGTGTGCAAGTACAGACGCAAGTTCTTCGTCGCTTAACATATTCAGTAATTTAGCAAAAATATAGACATAACCGCCGGGGAGAGCAAAAGCATTTACCTCATCTTCATCAATGACATAGAAATAATAATCGATTTCCTGACGGTCACATACTGCAACGATTTTTGATCCGATAGTGTTTACCCTTTCTTCATAAGAAGGATTTTTTGATATTTTCAGCTCTTTTTCTATTTCTCGCGCAATATTCCTGCCTAAGGTGACTTCTTTCTCTACAGAATAGAAAAATATATCCTGCCTGTGGGTCCCTACTCCATACTCGCGTGTTAAACAGCCGCAGATAAAAACGGCTAAAACAAACAGTACCGTTTTCATAGAAGGTCGTTTTTGGAAAAAATTGATTGAAACGAACATTGGGCTTTGAAAAACGCTTCTTCAGTTCCCTCTTTTCTGTCAACTACTGTTATAGCTTTTATCACCTTAACTTTTTCTTTTTTAAGAACAGAAAGGGAGTTTATCAGGGAAGATCCGGAAGTGGCTACGTCATCAACCAGAATCACTCTGTCTTTAGAATTAAGTTCTTTGCCCTCAATTAAATTTTGCCGTCCGTGTTTTTTTGGTTTTTTTCTTATAATAAACCCTTTTAATTCCCTGCCGTCAAGATGAGCTAAGATGCATACCCCTGCCACTATCGCATCAGCGCCTAAAGTCGGCCCGCCGATAGCGGTTGGTTTATCTTTTTTTATCATTTTCCATATAATCTTTGAGATAAGATACAGCCCTTTCGACGAAAGGCTTACCCTGCGCACATCCAAATAGTAATTACTTACTTTTCCCGAGGAGAGAATTATCTTCTTTTTAAATAAAGCATCCTTTTTGATAATGTTAAGTAGTTTTTGTTTCATCGATATATGCTTTCCCAACCACAAATTATACCCTTAAGCCCGTATTTTTCAATTGTAAATTACTTTTTTTCGGAATCGAATATATTATCCCTGCCTAAAATAAAACCAGGGTCGAAATATTTCTTTAGCGTAATCATCTCATCGATATGTTTTTTACCATACATCATTAGTAAATAGTCTTTTTTTAACTTTCCTATCCCGTGTTCGGCAGAAACGGTTCCTCCAAAATCAATGGCTTTTTTTATAATTTTACGGAGATACTTTTTTGCCCGAACATATTCATTATTATTTTTAGGAAGGAAATTAAAATGCAGATGATTTTCTCCGATATGTCCGAAATTTAAAAAATGAACCGAAGATTCATCGGCCATTTCAAGATAAAACTTATACATTTCTTTAAAATTACGGTAGGGAACAGCAATATCAGTGGCTGTCTTTGTTTGATTGTGGCGCCTTAAAAACTCATTTATGAGTTGAGGTAATTTGTGGCGGAATTCATAGATTTTCTTTCTCTCAATCTCAGTATCCCCAAACCAAACATTATCAAGATTAGCCCCTGATGTTTCAATAACGTTCGTCCACATGTCTACTAATCTACTCGCGGCTTCTCCGTCAATTTCCTGTTCAAAATAAACCGCGCAGCCGCGCGCTAAAATACGGGGATATTCCCGGCTCAGGAATTCAAGGGAATTGGCATCAATAAATTCCAAACTTGTGGGGTTAAGGATTTTTTCGCTCTTTAAACGTTTTATTTCATCCGCAAAATCCAACCCTTTCTTCTCGTTGTCAAAAAAAACAACACCATCGAACAGACTGTCGGCTGCTTTCTGAAAGCCTATCTCCAACTCAGCTATAACCCCTAAAGTTCCTTCGCTGCCGATAAATAAATCAATTAAATCCATATTTGGTTTATTGTAATATCCGGCCTGGGTTTTTACCGCCGGCATCTCATAATCAGGAAGAAAAAAGTCAAATGGCCTTCCTGAAGCCGAGAATGAAAACCCGCGATTTCTAGAAATAAACTCTCCCCTGTTTATGTCTAATACAAACCCATCACACAATACAACCTTTAACCGTTTGATATAATTGCGTATTGAACCATACCGGAAACCATGGACTCCGGAAGCGCAAGTAGACGCAGCCGCGCCGATAAATGCCAAGGATTCCGTAGGCTGAGCCCGGAAAGTATACCCCAGCTTATTAAGTTTTTGTTCTAAAATCTCCAGCGGCACTCCTGACTCTAAGGCCGCGGTATGCCGTTGTGTGTCTATATGAATAATTTTATTTAGCCCCTCTAAGGACAATATAGCACCGCTAATAGGGACGCATCCTCCGGTTGTCCCTGTGCGGGCGCCGGAACAAGTAAGGGGAATTCCTTTTTTGGAACAGGCTTGAACAATGCTGCTTATCTCATCTATGCTTTGGGGAATATAAAGAATATCCGCCTTTCCGTGAAGATTAGAAGTGTCATCAAGGTAGCTTGAAAATTGTTCAGGGTCATTCTTTATTATCATACCGGCAAACAGCAAGCAGCACGCATTACGTTTGTTTATTTACATACAGCGTTTGCGTAGGATAAGCAAATTCAATCGCGCGGGAAGAAAATTCTTTGTTTATTGCCAAATTAATTTCCTGCTGAACATCCATATATTTATTGTAATCGCTGCTTAACACATAATAAACGACTTCAAATACCAGGTTGAAGTCGCCGTAAGAAGAAAAATGGGCACGGTCAAAAGCGGTATTCTCAATGTTTTTAATTACATCTGTAATAATTTTCGGGATTTCCTTTAATTTCTCATAGCCGGTATCGTAGGTTACACCCAGTTGAAATACGACTCGCCTTTTCTCCATTCTTTTATAATTACGTACCCGTGAATCGGTGAGATCGGTATTAGAAAATATAAGCTGTTCACCGCCTAAACTGCGGATGCGGGTAGTTTTGGCGCCGATATATTCAACTGTCCCAAGATAATCGCCGATGATAATAAAATCTCCAATCTCAAAGGGACGGTCAAATATGATTGAGAAGTAACTAAAAAGGTCTTTTAAAATTGCCTGGGCGGCTAAACCTACGGCGATACCGCCGATACCCAGACCGGCGATTACGGTAGAGATTTTAAAACCAATATTATCGAGAAAAAACATAACTGCGAAACTCCAGATTAATACTTTAATTACCCGGAGTATACCCTGAAGGCTGCGTTCCAGGGAGATATCGTCGGTTCTTTTGTGCGCGTACATTTTAAAACCGTAATTAACAAGAAGCATAGCTAAATGAGCGGTAAATATAGTAATGATAGCTACGCTGAAAATTCTAATTAGGTTTTTGAGAAAGGGGAATAAAACCAGTGTGTTGACAGAAAGATAAAAAGCGCCCCAGCAAGCTAAAGGAAGAGCGATTCTTTTGACAAGAGATAAAAGGAAGTCGTCAATTGTAGTTTTGGTTCTTTCGGAAAGCTGTTTAAGACGTTTTAGGAAAGTGTGCTGCAATATTTTAATGAAAATGAGTGCAGATAAAAATATGATTATTGCCTTAAGATAATCGAATAACGTATTGGAGAAAAAAACCTGGTTCATAAATTCATTCATAATAACAACCTCCCCCTCAAATCCGCCGGTATTGTCAAAATATACCCTTATTCTTAAAAACTCTAAACTCTAAGCCCTAAACTCTAAATAAATCCAAAACATCAAGTCCCAAACTCAAAAACAGGTTATAATATTAATAAATCCAATAGATTTAGCTTTAAATTATATTGTTTTGAGTTTTGGGTTTTCTTCATTTTGAGTTTATTTAGGATTTAGAATTTAGGGTTTAGGGTTTTCTCCCCCGGTTACAATAAAATTAACCTTTAAAATCAATATTTTTGCTTTCATTTTTTCATACAACTCTTGACAGTACCGATCCACCTTAAGCCGGGAATTGTAATTCATCACTGCAGGTACGCATTCAAAACATATTGCTGAATCATCCGGTGTGTATTGAAAAAAGACGCGTTCATCGCGATTGAATGACGCATTATATTAATCCATTTAGAGCGGTCATAGTAAAATAAAGGAACTACTGTTTTCTCAAGTATTTCATAGAGATAGTTGGCGTTATCCGCGTCATTGCTTTCGGTATCGAGAGCTGTCCCTATCGGCCAGCCGGTAACGCCTTCAATACAGCCTTCTATCCACCAGCCATCCAGAATACTTAAGCTGGGAATACCGTTATGAGCCGCTTTCATGCCGGAAGTCCCTGATGCCTCCCGGGGTTTTCGGGGACTATTTAACCACAAATCCACTCCCGAGACCAACATCTTTGCTAAGGCGATATCGTAATTTTCTAAGTAGGCTATTTTAACCCTATCTTTCAAATCTTTTGATATAGAAATTATTTTTTTTATCAGTTCTTTACCCGGTGAATCTTTCGGATGGGCTTTACCGGCAAAAATAAATTGAACTTTTCCGGTATTATTTGAAATATCGACTAAGCGGTTGATATCATAAA